>DASSLE010000131.1:0-2637 GCA_035689725.1 Pseudolabrys sp. | reverse complement strand
CCCTTCGTTCTCAATTTGGCGCAAGGTGGCACTTTAGGGATTCCAAGTGATGCGATTGCGGCGGCTATCCTCATCGCCGCGTCCTCCAATAATTTGCTCAAGGCAGGCTATGCAGCCTCATTTGCCGGCGGCCGAGCTGCTGTGCCGAGCGCAGCTGCCCTTGTTGTCCTCGCATTCGGGGGTGTCGCAATTGCTATCGCAATGGGCGGCCTTTGGACCGTGAAGCCCTAAACCAGCGCCCGCAAGCACCGGAACGCGATGGAATCAGATGCACACTCGCCCAAGCGCGACTGAATCTGAGAGCCAATAAGAAATGCCCCGTGTTTTATGAGCACGGCCTAGCTCTCAAGCAGTTTGCGATAAACCCCACGTCAAAATCTTCCGCGGCCACCGGCTCAAGCAGAAATTGCATCGTTAGTCGATCATATCGTCGGTAAAAATGGGGGAGCGCATTGCACTTGATTACTAGAAGACTGGGGCTTGCGCTACGTGATGAGCGGGGCACACTAGAGTTTCATCAGGCTGATTTGATCGACAATTCATCTAAATGACGGACATGGTCGAGTAAGGCATCCATGTGCTGCTTGCCTATGTCGCCGATTGATACCATGCCAACGAGGCGATGATTGTCGAGCACCGGCATATGACGGAATTTTCCTATCGTCATGCTTTTCAAAACGCTGGTGGTCGAATCGTTCACGCCGCAGGTAGAGACCTTGCGCGCATAGACATCGCGCAAATATCGATACAGACCGAACCGCCGCTTACCTGGCCGACTACCGCCCCGATGCTTCGCAGCTGATTGTTTTAAAGTTCTGATTATTTTCCGGAGATATTTGTCGTTGATTGCTGCCTCCTAATCGCGTGTATGAGTTTGCTCAGATCAGCATTTTCTTTCGTCATCAAATTACGTTTTTATAGGTTGCTCTTGAGGCGAAAAGTCCTCCGTTTGAGGCGAAAATTCAGGAGTGTTATTTTCCGGCTGGAGCCGATCAAGGCGGCTGCGTGGATTTTAATTTAGACGGGATGATCGGCTGTTTGCTTTCCAGGGCCATGACTGATGGCAAAGTTACGGAAATGCCATGAGTTCTGTGATCGCGGCCACCAACTCCGTGAGTGCGGATATGTGGCGTTGATCGCCAGGTTTCATGTTCGGGATTGTGAACTAGATCGGACCCCGTGAAATGACAGGTCGCGTCTGTCGACCTTTGTGGCGCCGCTCTGATTATTTTGCGAAGATATTTGTCATTGATTGCTGCCTCCTTACCGCGTGTATGAGTTTGATCAGATCAGTGTTTTATTGGTCGTCAAATTAGCGTCGTTCATAGGTCGCCCTTGAGGCGAAAAGCGCTCGGTTTGAGGCGAAATACCAGGATAAGACGCCATAGTTTGGCAGCTGGCGCCGCCTTGATCGGCACCATGGATGTTGGGTTAGAAAGGAAGATTGGGCGGTTGCCGGTCAGTCGCATGACGGACGGCAAAGGAACGTCTGTTTCTGTCGCGCAATCTGTCGCGTTGACATTTTTGCAGATATGCTACGACCAATAAGTCTTTGATCTAATTGGTCGGAGTGGCCGGATTTGAACCGGCGACCCCCACGTCCCGAACGTGGTGCGCTACCAGACTGCGCTACACTCCGACTGATGGCCGGTCTTATAACCCCGGCGTCCCTAAACGCAAGCTTGAGAGAGGCGATGACCGCCGAGCCCGGAACGCGGATCTTAAAGGCCGATCGTGAGGCGATCGAAGCAGCAGCGCGCTGCCTTACCGCCGGCGGATTGGTCGCCTTTCCAACCGAGACCGTTTACGGGCTTGGTGCCGACGCTGGCAATGGCGAGACCGTCGCCAGGCTTTATGCAGCAAAGGATCGTCCCTTCTTCAATCCGTTGATCGCCCACGTTGCGGAAATCAACGCCGCCCGGCGCGTGGGCGTTTTCACGTCCGCTGCCGAAAAACTCGCGGCAGCATTCTGGCCGGGACCGCTAACACTTGTGTTGGCGAAACAGCCGGATTGCGGCGTGGCCGATCTCGCCCTCGCCGGTCTCGACACGGTAGCGGTGCGCGTGCCGGCGCACCTGGTCGCGCGCGACCTGCTCAAAACTTTCGGCAGGCCGGTGGTGGCGCCATCGGCAAACCGTTCAGGTCATGTGTCACCAACGAGCGCTGCTCACGTACTCGCTGATCTGCGTGGCCGCATCGATCTGATCATTGATGCCGGTCCCTGCACCGTTGGGGTTGAGTCGACAATCGTGTCTTGCGTCGACCAGCCGGCCCTGCTGCGACCAGGCGGCATTCCCCGCGAAGCGATTGAGCGCATTCTCGGCGGCGCGCTGGCGATAACTTCTGTCACTGAAGACGCGCCAGTTGCGCCCGGCATGTTGACATCGCACTATGCGCCGAAGGCTGCGCTGCGCCTTGATGCAGACACCGCTCAACCGGGTGAAGCGCTACTCGCCTTCGGGCCTGCGCCGGGCTCTTCCGGCGCAATGTTCAATCTGTCGCCGCGCGGCGACCTGATCGAGGCGGCGGCCAACCTCTTCTCACATTTACGCGCGCTGGACGCTTCCGGTGCGACGCGCATCGCGGTAATGAAGGTGCCGCACGACGGCCTGGGCGAGGCGATCAACGATCGTCTCA
>DASSLE010000130.1:0-6688 GCA_035689725.1 Pseudolabrys sp. | reverse complement strand
AACACCGATAATCGCAAGCGTGGCGCGCAATTTGCGTGGCGCGGACTCCGTATTGATGGCGACCGCATTGGGAATTACGCCGCCGATGCCAAGGCCCGCCAGCAGCCGCAGCCAGAACATCTGGTCGAGATTGGTTGAGTAAGCGGCCGCAAGCGTGAAGACGCCAAAAAGCAGATTCGCCCAAACCAATGCCGCTTTGCGGCCGTAACGATCGCCCACCCATCCAAAGAGCGCTGAACCAAAGAGAATGCCGATGAGGCTCGCGCTAAATACGGGACCGAGGCCGCCCGGCTTCAATGACCATTCCTTGACGAGGCTTGGCGCTGCGAAGGCGATCGCGGTGATATCGTAGCCATCGATGAGAACAATGAAGAACGACCAGATAAGCAATTTGATCTGAAACGAGCTCAGTCCGCGTTCGTCGAGCAGTCGTGAGATCGGAACAACCTTGTCCGCCATGATTGCCTCCCCTGGATCGATTCTTGTTCAATTGGGCCGTTGCGGCCCTTGGACGAATGCTATGCCAGCGGTGGCGTCATGAAAAGCGGGTTCGCCAGATCAAGTTGGTGCAGGCGACACCGGCAAGATCAATTCCGAGGGATGCGCCGCATTGTGATGGATCGTGTCGCTTCCGATCTTGTCGGGCCGGTAATAGTGCGACCACAGGATTTCGGTAGCCGGTGAATCGCCGTTGACGATTTCGAGTCGGAGACGATGGCCCTGCTTGATGAGGTAAGCCATCGGCTCGAGACTAATCTCGAAATTGTAAATCTCGTTCGGCGCCAGCGGTTGTGGATCGGAATGGCTGTGGTACGGCACCATGTCTGCGCTGCGCGCCGGATCAAGCGCGCGGTGCGATGCGCGCAGCCAGCCGCGCGTAATGAGCTCGGCAAATGGATTCAGTCCCTTGCCGCGGTCGTCGGAAAACTGGGGGGACTGGTCGGTCAGCTTGATAAAGAAATCCGTGTCGCGCGCCGTCGACGATGCATAGAGAATGAGCTTGATTGGTCCGCAAATTTCCATGTCGCTTTCGAGCGGCGCGGTCGTGAATGTCAGGACGCGGCGTGTGGGATCGAAGCCGCCCGGGGGGCCCGCTGGTCCGAACCCGACAACACCGGACACCCAGCCAGGATTGGGATATTTGTAGACCGTCGAGTCCGCGCCGCTCGCGGGTTGCGGTGACAGGCTGCCATCGTTCAAGGAGCTGACGCTGCCCGACGGCGAAGCGTTGAGAAACCAGCGCGTGTAGCTAACACCCGGCGGTGGCCAGCTGTCCGCTTTGCGTACGAGGTTTGAGCCGCGCACCGCATACTCGACGTTCGGGCGGGCCAGATAGTTCGTCTGCTTGCCTTTGAGATAGTGATCGTAAAATGGCAGCAACACATTTCGGTGAAAATCGACGCTGGAGAATTCCGCCGCCGCCGCCCAGGCATTCGGCACCCCGGACATGCGCAGCTTCTTCGGCCCCGCCGCCCGAGCGTAGCCGTCGATGTTGCCGCGCGTATGCAACTGCATCTTCGCCCACACACCGCTTGAATAAAGCGGGACCTTGATACGATCGAGGACCTCCCAGGCACTGCGCTCGCGCCAGAACTCGTCATAGGTCGGATGCGCCGCAACCATCTGCGTCAGGTCGGTTTCCTGATCACGCGCCGGGCCGCTGGCGGGGAAACGGTTGATAAAGCGATTCTGATACCACCAGTAGCCGGGGAAGAAATCGCAAGGGATGCCGCCGTGATAAGTGCCCGCGCGGTAGAGATCTGCCAACCCGTCATGCGCGGCAATGCATGCAAGCGCAGGCGGCGCAAACGCCCCCATAAACCATTGCAGCATGCAGAAATATGACTGACCGATGCCACCGACCTTGCCGTTGCACCAGGATTGCCGACCAATCCATTCAATGACGTCGTAGAGATCCTGCTGTTCGCGCCGGCCGAGAAATTCGAAGTCACCACCAGAACGGCCGCTGCCACGCACATCCATATGGACATAGGCATAGCCTTGTTCAACGTACCACTCGATTGGGCCGGTTTCGCGCCAAAGAAATTGCGCGCTCGCAGGTAGACTGTTGTTGTCGAAACGGTAGGGCGCCGCGCCGAACAAGGCAGGGTAAGGGCCGGCGCCATCGGGCCGATATACGCGGACACCTATCGACGTTCCATCACGAACATCGATATGAACAATCTCATCGATCACCCGCGGATGGCCTCCATTGGCTAAAATAATTATAAGCAGATTTTTCCGCGGGTGGGCAGCTATGATCGGAAAATGAATCACCCCCTGCGCTCTTTTCTCGCAGACCTTTATCGCACTGCGGTAGCGGCGGCACACCCGGCGTCGTCCTTGCCACCGTTGTTGCCGCCGCCATCATCGGGCCGGCTCATTTTGCTCGCGGCGGGCAAGGCGGCCGGTTCGATGACCGAGGTAGCAGAAGCACATTACCTTGATGGATTGCGGATTGCGGCGGAACGCCTGAGCGGTGTTGCGGTCGCACGCCACGGCTATGGCCGGCACCTCAGGCGGGTCCGCATGATCGAGGCCGGCCATCCCGTACCGGACGCAGCGGGCCTGGAGGGCGCCGACCGCGCGTTAAAGCTGGCCGATAGTGCAGATGCAAATGATCTCGTGCTCGTGCTGATGTCAGGGGGAGCTTCGGCAAACTGGATCGCGCCAGCTGAAGGTATTTCATTCGAGGACAAGCAAGCGGTTACCCGCGCGCTGCTGCGCTCAGGCGCAACCATCGGCGAGATCAATACCGTGCGCAAACATCTCTCGCGCATCAAGGGAGGACGCTTGGCGCTGCACGCGCATCCCGCGAAGCTTATGACCATCGCGATCTCGGACGTGCCGGGCGACGATCCTTCAGCAATCGGTTCGGGGCCGACAATCCCCGATCCGACCACGCTGCGGGACGCGCGCGCAATCGTCGCAAAATACAATCTCGGTGTTCCCGATAGCATTACGCGTGCGCTCAATGAGTCCAAGAATGAAACGCCCAAGCCGGGTGATTCCATCTTCGCGGGCAGCCAACTTGTGTTGGCCGCGCGGCCAGCCGACGCGATGCGCGCAGCGGAGGCCGCCGTTCGGGCTGCCGGTTATGACAGCATTTCGCTTGGTGATCGCATCGAAGGCGAAGCTCGCGAAGTGGCCGCCGCCCACGCTCGCCTCGCGCACGAGCTGCGCGCACAGGGAAAGCGCGCGGTAATCATTTCCGGCGGGGAATTGACGGTGACCGTACGCGGCAAGGGCCGCGGTGGACCCAATCAGGAATACGCGCTTGCGCTTGCGATCGCGCTTGCGGAGATGCCGGGAGTTGCTGCACTGGCAGCCGACACCGACGGCACCGATGGCGGAGGTGGCGCGACCAGCGACCCTGCCGGCGCGTTGGTTGATGGCGAATCGGTGGCGCGCGCCAAAGCTCGCGGCCTCGATCCCGCCGCGTTTCTCGCCGACAACAATTCGACCGGTTTCTTTGAGGTCTTGGGCGATCTACTGGTGCCAGGGCCGACTTACACCAACGTGAACGACTTCCGCGCCATCGTCGTTGACAGGCCGTGACCGATCACTCACAACCGCGAATCGTTCGGAAACCGGCGACTATCGTGACCGCATTGCCACCCACCGCCGCCAGGCGCCGCCTTTCCCGTATCCTCGCCCGCGCCGCGGCTCCCGCCGTGCTGTTGCTGGCGGCTTCAGCATATCCGGCCAAAGCCGATTTCCGGCTGTGCAACAACACGGGCAGTCGGGTCGGCGTCGCGATTGGCTACAAGGACAACGAAGGTTGGACCACCGAAGGCTGGTGGAACGTTTCATCGCGCTCTTGCGAAACGCTGCTGCGCGGCGCACTGGTTGCACGTTACTATTATATTTACGCAGTCGATTATGACCGCGGCGGTGAATGGTCCGGCAAGGCCTATATGTGTTCGCGCGAGAAAGAATTCACCATTCGCGGCACCGACAACTGCCTGGCTCGCGGCTATGACCGCACCGGCTTCTTCGAGGTCGACACCAGCGAGCAACGCTCATGGACGGTGCAATTGACGGACGCTGCCGAGCAAGCGCCTGACCGTCCCCTCCCGCCGCGCGCGCCTTTCGGCCCCTCACGGCCGCCGACGACCCTGCCGCCGCCTCCAACCGGAGGCGCCAAACCATGAGACGCCTGCGCCGCGCCAAGATCGTCGCAACCCTCGGACCTGCCTCCTCCAACCCCGATATGATCGGCCGCCTTTTCAAGGCTGGTGCCGACGTCTTCCGCATAAATATGAGCCACACTAGCCAGGAGCGCATGCGCGAGCTGGTAGGGATGATCCGCGCCATTGAGCGTGACACCGGCCGACCGATCGGCGTGCTGATCGATTTGCAGGGGCCAAAGCTCCGTCTCGGCACGTTTACCGGCGGCTCGGTCACCGTGAAAAACGGCGACACCTTCTTACTCGATACTGATGCAGCACCCGGCGACGCTACCCGCGCTTATCTGCCGCATCCGGAAATTTTCGCCACGATTAAGCCTGACCATGCGCTGTTGATCGACGACGGCAAGGTCAAGCTCACCGTTACCGAGGCGGATCCCAAACGCATTGTTACGCGTGTCGTGGTTGGCGGTAAGCTTTCCGATCGCAAGGGCGTGAGCCTGCCGGACACAACCATTCCCTTCTCGGCGCTGACCGAGAAGGACCGCTCCGATCTCGAAGCCGCGCTCGAAACTGGCATCGACTGGGTGGCGCTTTCGTTCATTCAAAGGCCGGAAGATATCGCCGAGGCGAAAAAAATCACCCGTGGACGTGCGGCGGTAATGGCCAAGATCGAGAAGCCGCAAGCGGTATATCGGTTGGCGGAGATCATCGATCTCGCTGACGCGCTCATGGTGGCGCGCGGCGATCTCGGCGTGGAAATGCCGCTGGAGAAAGTGCCCGCCGTACAAAAGCAAATGACGCGGGCCAGCCGCGTCGCCGGCAAGCCGGTTGTCGTGGCGACGCAAATGCTGGAATCGATGATCAGCGCGCCCGTACCGACACGTGCGGAAGTGTCCGATGTCGCCACCGCGATTTACGAAGGCGCCGACGCAGTCATGTTGTCGGCGGAGTCAGCAGCCGGGCAGTATCCTGTGCAGGCGGTCGCGACCATGAACCGCATTGCCGAGGAAATCGAAGGCGACCCACTCTACCGCAATATCATTGCAGCACAGCGCGCCGAGCCGGAGGCGACCGGCGCCGACGCTATCGCAGACGCTGCGCGCCATATTGCCGATACGCTCGACTTGGCAGCCGTTATCTGCTGGACATCGTCCGGCTCAACTGGCCTACGAATGGCGCGCGAACGGCCGCGGCCCCCAATTGTGGCGCTATCACCCAACATTGCGACCGGACGGCGACTGGCGGTGGTGTGGGGCGTGCATTGTGTTGTAACCGAAGACGCGCATGACCAGGACGATATGGTCAACCGCGCCTGTCGCATCGCCTTTAAGGAAGGTTTCGCCAAGCCCGGTCAGCGCGTTATTGTTGTGGCTGGTGTTCCCCTCGGCACGCCGGGCGCGACCAATATGTTGCGCATCGCCTATGTTGGTTCGGACACTGTGGGAGATTGATTATCAGCGCGTGGCGTGAGCCGGGCTAGATATTGCGGCCTTCGACTTTTTCCTCCAGAGTCTTCACCAGGTCAGGGATGCGCTCCATGCGCGGATAAAGTACGAGCGCGCGCCGATAAACTTCCAGTGCTTGCTTGTCGTCGCCGATGTCCTGGAGGATCAGTCCGAAACCCGCCAAGGCACCGAAATGGCGTGGCTCACGCTTAAGCACCTGGCGGATATCGGCAAGCGCGCGACCGTAGTCCTTCTTCATGTAGAAGATTGTTGCGCGCCGATTCCAGGCCTCCACATAGTCTGGCTTCACCTTGACAATCGCGTCGAGCAGCTTGATCGCAAGATCGAGATCCTTTGACTCGATCGCGGTCTTGACCCGGGTCATCAACAGGTTGGCCGTGTCACTGTGCGAGGCGGTCCAAAGCGCCCAGATACGCTCTTCGATCGCTTTCGCAGTCACGTCGTCGGGCGCGACCTTCAGCGCGCCAAAGAGGAAATCGAGATTTCTGATGCGATCGCCGCGCATCACCTGCGGCGGCTTGGCCGACGGCTCGCTCCGCTTGCCCGATTGCGCGGCGACTGGCGCGGCGCAGGTTGCGGCCACGGCGGCCGTCAGAAACGCTGCGAGGAATCGAGTGCGCATAGGTGAAGTGTAATCTCTCCGCGTTTCGTGGCCAATATACGGCGTTGGAACAGGCGCCGGCGCGCCCGGATCAGCCCTGACGGGCTTTGAAGCGGCGATTGGTCTTGTTGATGATGTAGACCCGACCCTTGCGGCGCACCAAGCGATTGTTGCGATGCCGGCCGCGCAGGGATTTCAGGGAGTTGCGGACTTTCATGACAATCTCTGACTGCTGTTTGCCGGGTACATACGCAGCCCGTCCGGGCATGTCAACGCAAGCTGCCCACCGGTAGTTACCGGCACTTGCCTGCTCTACAGTCCCATCGGGGAGTTCACGCCATGCAGCGTAGCCGTAACCGTTTTCTGACCACGCATACCGGCAGCCTGCCGCGGCCAGATGACCTTATCCGCATGATGTACGCCAAGGAGGAAGGTGTGCCGGTCGACGCAAGCGCATTGGCTGCGCGCGTGCGGGCAGCCGTGGCGGA
>DASSLE010000129.1:0-3727 GCA_035689725.1 Pseudolabrys sp. | reverse complement strand
CTGGCGGTGGCGCTGACCGCGCCTTTCACCGGGACGGTTGCCGATGTGCTGGGCCGCAAACGCGTGATCGTCGCAGCGATGTTTGTGATGGTCATTCCGACCGTGATGGTTGGCCTCTCGACCAATCTATCGGCGCTCATCTTCTGGCGCGCCGTGCAGGGCCTGGTGCTGCCGCCGATTTTCGCGGTCACGGTTGCCTATATTGGCGATGAATTGCCTCATCACGAGGCAACGACCGTAGCCGGGATCTATTCGTCTGGCTCAAGCCTGGGCGGCTTCAGCGGCAGGTTGTTCACCGGCCTGCTTGCCGATCTGATCAGCTGGCGTGCGGGCTTTATGGCACTCGCGGCAATTACTTTTGCCGGTGCAATCGCGGTCGCGTTTCTTTTGCCGCATGAGCGCAAGTTCGTGCGCTCGGAGGGCTTGCGCGCCTCCGGGAAGCAGATGCTCGCCCATTTGCGCAACGGGCAACTGATAGCGACCTACGCCGTCGGCTTCGGCGTGTTGTTTAATTTCATCGCAACCTTCACCTATGTAAGTTTTTATCTGGCGGCGGCGCCCTACAATCTTTCGGCGAGCGCGCTCGGCGCGATCTTCCTCGTCTATCTCACCGGTTCCGTGCTCACGCCCTGGACGGGCTGGGCTGTCGGGCGCTTCGGGCGACGGCGCTTCATGGTGCGAGTAATCGCCGTCTGGGGCGTTGGGATCGCGCTGACGCTCGTCCCTTCGCTGCCATTGATCATTGCGGGCCTCGCGGTTTGCGCCGGCTGCGGCCTGATCTGTCAGGCGGTGTCGACCGGGTATGTCGCCGTCACCGCCAAGGCCGGGCGCTCCTCGGCGGTCGGGCTCTATGTCACGTCCTTCTATGTTGGTGGCAGCTTCGGAGCCGCGCTTGGCGGCCTCGCCTGGATCTTCAGCGGTTGGCCGGCCTGCGTTGCACTGGTGGTGCTGATGCTGGTTATCCTCGCCGCCATCGTGTTCTTCGGCTGGGCGCGCCGCGTGCCGGCTGCCGCCAGCATGCCACCAATCGAACCGCCCTGACTAGCAGCGCGTTTCGGCCCATACCGGTTTGCGCGCCACAAGCAGCGGACCATAGAGCAGCACGAATAGCGTAAACCCGACAATCCACGCGAGGCCGGCGAATTCAAGCAGTTCGATCGATCCGACAAAGGCCGCAACGATCCGAGCCAGCGTCGCAGCTAGCACAGCTACGTAGATGCCTTGTGTTGCATGTCCGGCTTGCAATGGCTGGCCAGTATGGCCAAGCGTCGCCCGTGTCATTACCGCCAACGTCATGAGGCCAATAGCGCCCGCCGTCCAGGCATGCACGCCGGCGCTCGGCGGGACGGTGCCGAGAAACGCCGATGCACCCATCAGTAAAAATCCCAGTGGCACAAACGCGTAACCGACATGCAGCACCAGCACCAGTCGGTCGGCGAGCGTGCGATCGCCTGCCCAGCGCGCGAGCCGCGCGCACTGCAAGCATCCGCCGATCAGCAGCAGCACCCCTGTGATGGGATGCGCCGGTACGCTGATCCAACCCAGCAACGCAAACGCACTTGTCGCGATCGTCACCGAGTCGAAACGCGAGAATGGCACCGGCCGCCGGCCAGGTTTGTTGCGTGCGAGCCAGTTGCTGGTGAAGCTCGGCACGGTGCGGCCGCCGATCAAAGAGATGAGCAGTATGACTGCCGCAATCCCGAGGCGGTTGCCGTAGTCGGCCGAACCTTTGAGGAATACCTCAGTATGGAAGACAATGTTGCCGAAGATGAGCACACCGAGAATGATCAGAACGCGCAAATTTCGCCAATTCTTTCCCGCGATAATTTCGCGCGCCGCAACAATTGCAAGCGCGATCAAAAAGCTCACGTCGATCAGGGCCGCTGCAACGCCACTAATTTTTGCCGAACACAGGATTGCGGCGCGGCCAGCGAGCCACAGCAATGCGAGGCCCGCGAGCGGCCAGCCACTCACAGGCAGGCGGCCCGTCCAGTTCGGGATAGCGGTGAGCAGGAAGCCTGCGACCGCAGCAGCGACATAGCCGTAGAGCATCTCGTGGATGTGCCAATCGAGCGCGGTGAAATGCGTCGGCAGTAGGAGCACGCCCATATATTGCGGCAACCAAAACAGGATGCCGAACGCCGCCCATAGGCCCGCGGCGAGAAAGAATGGACGGAATCCGTAGGCAAATAAGGCAGGACCGGCGTACTCGCGGCGGCGTTTCAAGGCAGCGGGAATCGGCATCGGCAAACCTTCAAGTCAGAGAGTTTTTTGCATGCCTGCGGCGCGCGCGAATTGATTTGAATCATAGCTCAACGCGGTACATCGCCGTGCGGTTCAACGTGTTGCGCTTGGATGCCAGCGTGGCGCATAGCCACGCGCAAGTATGGAAAGGATGGACGGCGGCGTGAGCACGTTGACCTCGATGCCGGGCGGACCCGGTTTCGATGCTGAATATCCCGAAGGCGTCCACTGCAACAATTGTTTGTCCCGAATGGCAAAGGCTTCGCCGTTGAGCACGATCATCGTGCCATCCGGCAGTTTATCGAGCTTACGTCGATGTGTTCGCCTGGCTTTGCCGTTCAATCGTTCCGCTTGAAGGACCTTATCCATCGCCGTTGCCGATGCGCGATTCTTCTTGCCGGAGAACAACAATGCGAAGCTTTCGGCATCTGTGCGGCGGCACTCGAAGCACGGCCGGTGCCCGGCGGCAAGCGCCGTGATCTCGTCGAGGAAGAAAAGTTCGGTGTAATAGCGGCCCCATACGTCGCGCTGGCGGCCTTTGAACTTCAGCGCGCAGCAGATCCACTGCCGCGACAGCCAACGCCGCGACCCAAGCGTCTTGTCGTCGCGATGGAATTTGCCACCGCGATTGCCCATTAACGTTCCGCGCGCCGGAGCCGCGAACAATTCGCCGAAGGGAGAGACGCGATTTTCGAGGGGCATGATGTATTACCGTCGTCCCGGCCGAGCAAAGCAAGGGCCGGGACCCATACTCCGCAGTCTACCAAAAGCGTACGGCATGTGGGTCCCCGCATTGGCGGGGACGACGGCAGGAGCAAATAGGCTTGGCTCAGCCCTGCGGCTGCGGGGCAACTTCGCCTGTTGGCGGCTCAGGTCGCGGGCGTGGCTTGCCGGCCGGCGGCACCGCGGACGAGCGCGGCATGGTCGGCTCGATCACCGATTCACGCACCGGGCGCTTGCCCGCGAGCAGATCGGTGATTTCCTCGCCGCTCAGCGTCTCGAACTCGAGCAGGCCTTTGGCCAAAACTTCGAGATCGGAGCGTTTCTCGCTCAGAATCTGTGTCGCCTCGGCATAGCCTGCTTCGACGAGCCGGCGGATTTCGCCGTCGATCTTGCGCGAAGTTTCTTCCGAAATGTTCTGCTGGCGCGACACCTGATAGCCGAGGAAGACCTCGTCCTGATTCTCGCCGTAAGCAACCGTGCCGAGCTCGTCGGACAAGCCCCAGCGCGTCACCATCATGCGCGCAAGCTTGGTGGCCTGCTCAATGTCGGAGGCGGCACCAGAGGTCACTTTCTCCTTGCCGAACACCATTTCCTCGGCGACCCGTCCGCCCATCATGATGGCAAGGCGCGAGGTCATCTGCTCGCGGCTCATCGACAGCTTGTCGCGTTCCGGCAATTGCATGACCATGCCGAGCGCGCGGCCACGCGGGATGATGGTGGCCTTGTGCACCGGATCGGTGGCTATGACATTGAGCGCGAC
>DASSLE010000128.1:0-7489 GCA_035689725.1 Pseudolabrys sp. | reverse complement strand
TTCGCAGCCATTTTACGCTCTTAAGTTCGAGGGCCGCAGCTTTGACTGCGGTTCAAAGATCGGCTTCCTCGCAGCCAACGTAGCCTATGGGCTGGAGCGCGCCGATATCGCACCTGAGTTGCGCTCTGAAATGCGCCGTTTGCTTGACGGAAAATGACAGTTTAAATCCAGCCTTTGAGTTCGCGCGTGACTACGTCACGGATCACCGCCATGCCGCCGAGCGTATCATTCAGGCAAGGGATCGCGGCGAAGTTTTTACCGCCCGCATGCCGGAAGATTTCCGCATTCTCCATGGCGATCTCCTCCAGAGTCTCGAGGCAATCGGAGGAAAAGCCGGGCGTGATAACGGCGAGGTTCTTTACGCCTTGCTTGGCAAGCGATGTCACGGTCGCGTCCGTATAGGGCTTGAGCCACTCAGCCGTGCCGAAGCGTGACTGGAACGTCATGATCAACCGTTGATCGTCGAGTTTTAGCTTCTTACGCAGCAGCGCCGTCGTTTCGCTGCACTGCTTGAGATAGGGATCGCCTTTAGCGACATAATCCTCCGGCATGCCGTGGTAGGAGGCAACAATGACCTCAGGCTTTAAAGGGAGTTTCCCGAGGGCAGCGTTGAGCGAGACGGCGAGCGCGTCGATGTAGACAGGCTCGGCATAATAAGGCGCGGCGACGCGCAGCGTCGGCTGGAAGCGCATGTCGCTAAGCGCGCGGAAAACTTCATCGCAAACGGTGGCGGTAGTTGCCGCCGCGTATTGCGGATAAAGCGGCACTATCAGGATTCGCTCGCAATCCTGTGCGGCAAGCGCTTCCAGCCGTGAACGAATCGACGGATTGCCGTAGCGCATCGCCCAGTCAACTCGGATGCGCTTGTCGAATTTCTCCAGCATTTCATCAAGCTTGTCGGACTGCGAGCGAGTAATGGTCTTGAGCGGCGACTCGTTGCGCTCTCTGTTCCAGATCTTGTCGTAGTCGCGCCCTTTGCGGCCGGGGCGAACGGTCAAAATTATCAGGTTGAGTACCAGCCACCATTTCAGTCGGTTCTCCTCGATCACGCGGCGGTCGGAGAGAAATTCCTTCAGGTAGCGTCGCACCGCCCAGTAGCCAGTCGAGTCGGGCGTACCGAGATTAACCAGCAGCACGCCGATACGGCCACCAGCGGCCGGAACCGTGTTCGGACTCATGGCTTCCGCTCGTCGGCGATCACCTTGCCGTCATTCGGTAGGGTGCCTGGCGCAACCAGCTTAACGGAGCCTTTGAGCTTGGTAATCGACTGCAAGGTTACGGCAATCGCGGTTTCAAGCGCGGCGTCCGGCGGCGCATACTCCGCCAGCAAAGTCATGGAGTCCTGTTCGGCTGCGCGATCGACCACGAGGCGAAGACGCTTGAGTTCCGGGTGACGCGCAGCAATCTCGGCAACCTGTTTGGGGTGAACGAACATACCCTTCACTTTCGCGGTCTGATCGGCACGGCCGATCCACCCCTTGATGCGCACATTGGTTCGCCCGCACGGCGAAACGCCGGCCATGAGTGCGGAAAGATCGCCCGTGGTAAGACGAATCATCGGGTAATCCGGATTGAAGGACGTAACGACAACCTCCCCCACTTCCCCATCTGGCACAGGGTCACCGGTACCGGGACGGACAATTTCAACGATAACACTTTCGTTGACGATCATACCTTCGCGGGCCTCGCTTTCGTAAGCAATCACACCCAGTTCGGCGGTCGCGTAGCACTGCAAGACGGCGACACCACGATGGCCGAGCTCCTCGCGCAGCGAAGCCGGCAGCGCAGCACCTGATACGAGGCCGCGCTTGATCGAGGATGCGTCTTTATCGGTCTTCTCAGCGGTATCCAGGAGAATCTTCAGGAAATCCGGCGTACCGACATAGCCGGCGGGCCTGTAGTGAGCGATCGCCTCAAGTTGCTGCTCAGTATTTCCAACACCGCCCGGAATAACGGCGCATCCAAGCGCATGAGCGCCCGATTCCAGAATGAATCCGCCGGGCGTGAGGTGATAGGCGAAGGAATTGTGTACGACGTCGCCGACACGAAATCCTGCAGCATAGAGAGCGCGCGCCGCCCCCCACCAGTCGGTGCCCTCGCCTTCAGGTTCGAAGATCGGCCCCGGCGACATCAGCAGACGCCGAGCTTTGCCTGGCGCAGTCACGTTGAGGCCACCGAACGGTGGGTGGGCCTTTTGTAATGCCAAAATTTCCGATTTGCGCAAAACCGGCAGCTTCGCCAACGAAGCCCGCGACGTGATCGATTTTGGATCGATGCCCTGAAGATGCTTCGCCCAGCCTGGTGCGTTCATCGCGCGCGCAATAATGTCGGCCAGGCGCACAAACTGCTCGCGCTCGCGCGCGGCCGGATCGCGGGTTTCAAGGGCGTCGTAGTGTCCAGGCATGGCTTACGCCAGCCACCTCTTGCGCCGGCGGTAATGCTTACCTTCGCGGAATGATTTGCGGCGGCCTTCGGAAATACCGAGGTAGAATTCTTTCACATCTTCATTTTCGGCAAGCGCCTTGGCTTCGCCATCCATCACGACGCGGCCGTTTTCGAGAATGTAGCCGTAACGCGCGAAACGCAGCGCCATATGGGTGTTTTGTTCGGCCAACAGAAACGAAACGCCTTCTTTCTCGTTAAGGTCGTGCACGATCTCGAAAATCTCCTCGACGATCTGCGGCGCCAGCCCCATCGAAGGTTCGTCGAGCAGGATCATTTTCGGGCGCGACATCAGCGCGCGGCCAACGGCGCACATCTGCTGCTCGCCGCCGGAGGTGTAGCCAGCGACAGCATCGCGCCGCTCAGCGAGCTTAGGGAAATAGGAATAGACCATGTCGATGTCGCGCCAGATCGCCGCCCTGCCGTCGCGGCGGGTGAAGGCGCCGGTGAGCAGGTTTTCCTCGATGGTAAGATGCGCGAAGCACTGCCGGCCTTCCATCACCTGGATGCAGCCGCGGCGCACCAATTCGTTGGGCGAGCGGTTCTGCACCTCGTTGCCTTCGAAGATGATTGTGCCCTTGGTGACGTCGCCACGCTCGGCGTGCAGGAGATTGGAGATCGCCTTCAGCGTGGTGGTCTTGCCGGCGCCATTGGCGCCAAGCAGCGCCACGATGCCGCCCTTCGGCACATCGAGCGACACGCCCTTGAGCACCAGGATGACGTGATCGTAGATGACTTCAATATTGTTGACCGAAAGAATCTTCTCCGCCGTGGCGGAAGCCGTGGTTTCGGTTTGAGTTGCCGCCGACATATCCGCTCCAGACAAGAACCTCTCCCCGCCATCACGGGGAGAGGGCTTGTTCGCTTAGTCTACGACGACTTGTCGCAGGCTTCCGTGCGCTTCGGCCAGGGCTGGTTCTTGGTCACATAGTCCTGCGCCGCCGCATCGATCAGCGGAGAGACCTTGTCCTTCATGGGCAAGATCCAGTCGGTGATCTTGACCCACTTGGCGCCGTCCCACTGCTGCACATAGGCTGAGGCGTGGCCGTTGTGGTCGGTACAATTCACCGAGATCGGCGTCGCGAAGCCGTCGAGGCCGATTTCCTTCCAGCGCGCAGCCGTGATCTGCAGGGATTCCAGACCGCGGCGCATTTCCTCACCGGTGATGTCCTTCTTGCCCGTGATCCTCTGCGCGTTGCGGATCGCCTCAGCGATCACCACCGAATTCATCACGCCACGATTGTAGAAGTTCTCGCCGACCTGATTCTTCGGAGTCTGGCTATCCTTGCCGATGACGTACTTCTCGATGTCCTTGATCGCCGGATAGTTCGCGCCCACCGCATTGAAGTTGAGCGCGAGGTACCCCTTGGCGCCGGCGCCGGCCGGACGCGCGTCATCCTCGCTGCCTGACCACCAAACCCCAATGAAATGATCCATCGGATAGCCGGTCTTGGCGGCTTCCTGCACGGCCGTCGGGTTCATCGCGCCCCAGCCCCACATGATCATGTAGTTGGGACGATCGCGGCGCACGTTGAGCCACAGGCCGGACTGGTTCTGCATGTCGGCTGGCGGCACCGGGTATTCCTTCACGTCGAAGCCATAATCCTTGGCGAGCTGGTGCAGGAGGGGCAACGGCTCGCGGCCATAGCCGCCGTCAAAGAAGATGAATCCGATGGTCTTGCCCTTAAGCTTGTCGAGCCCACCTTCCTTGCCGCCGATATAGCGGAAGATAATCGACAGACCGTCCCAGTAGGTTGCCGGCGGGTTGAAGATCCACGGGAAGTCTTTGCCGACCGCCGAGGCCGAGAGACCATAGGCCATCGAGAGGACCGGGATGTGGTCAACCGCAGCCTTGGGAATCAGGGCCAGCGTGATGCCGGTTGAATAGGGCGTGATCACCGATGGCTTCTTGCCCTTCAAGGACTCGTAGCATTCGACGCCCTTCTCATTCTTATAGCCGGTCTCGCACTCCTCGAAGATGATCTTGGAACCGCCGATGCCGCCGTCGCGCGCATTCAGCATCGTCATGTAGTCATGCATGCCGTTGGCGATCGGAATGCCGGAATTGGCGAACGGTCCGGTGCGGTAAGTGAACAGCGGCACCAATGTTTGCGCAGCAGCCTGCGAAACCAGGGCGGAAGCGCCGACCAGGCTCGCGACAGCCGCGCCGAGAACGATATGTTTCAAGTGCATCATGTCTCTCCCTCATCTGCCGGCGCTTTGTTCGCGCCGGCGTTTCTATGTGACCCCTCCACCGAGGGATCTATTCCCCCGCCGTGTCACCCACCCGGCTCAGGGGCATTGGTTCAAGTGTGCACTTTCAATAGGGGAAAGGCCACACCCTGAGTTTCTGCTTTCCGACCTGCCAGAGGCGCGCCAGACCGTTGGGCTCGGCGATCAGGAAAAAAACGATAAGGATTCCCAGCGTTATGAAGTTGATGTGCTCGAGCGTCGCCGAGGTCATCGAGAGCCCCAGCGCCGCCCTGATCATGCGCAGCACAATGGGCAGCCCGAATATCAAGGCTGCGCCGAAGAACGAGCCAAGCAGGCTGCCCAAGCCGCCGATGATCACCATGAACAGCACCAGAAACGACTGGTTGATGCTGAAGCTTTCGGATTCGGCGTTTCCGAGCCACAGGAAAACCAGCATGGCGCCCGCGACACCGCAATAAAATGAGGACACCGCGAAGGCGAGCAGCTTGGTCGGGTAGAGCTTGATGCCGATTAGCTCGGCGGCGATGTCCATGTCGCGCACTGCCATCCAGGTGCGGCCGATCCGGCCGCGGATCAGATTCGACGCGAGCAACGTCATCACCGAGACGATCGTGAGCACGATGAGATAGCGCGTGACCGCCGTCGCGTTCGGTCCAGTGACTAGAACGCCGAACAGCGTACGCGCCGGCACTTCGATCGACGCCGAAATATTATAGTTGTAGAGCCACGGGATGCGGATGAAGCACCACGACAGGAAGAATTGCGACGCCAGCGTCGCCACTGCCAGATAGAAGCCTTTGATCCGCAGGCTCGGCAGTCCAAACACGATGCCCGCCGCCGCGGCCAGAAAGCCGGAGCAGACGATCAGCACGATGATATTGATGCCCGGGAAAAACGTCGCGAGCTTGTAGCAGGCAAAGGCGCCCACCCCCATGAAGCCGCCCGTGCCAAGAGACAACAGCCCGGTATAGCCGGTGAGCAGATTGAGCCCGATGGCGGCGAGCGAAAAGATCAGCACCGGCGTCAAAATCGAATCGATTACAAAATTCGACGCAGTGAGCGGCACCGCGACGAAGGCCGCCAGCAGAATCAGCACGATGCCGATCTGATCCTGGCGGATCGGAAACAGCGCCTGATCCGCTTGGTAGCTCGTCTTGTACTGGCCGGCTTCGCGGTAAAACATTTCAGATCCGCTCAATGATGCGTTCGCCGAACAAGCCTTGCGGCCGGAACAGCAGGAATATTAGCGCGATCACGTAGGCCAGCCAGGATTCGATGCCGCTGCCGAACAAGGGCCCCCAGTAGAACTCGCCAATTTTCTCGCCGAGGCCGATGATCACGCCGCCGATGATGGCGCCCGGGATCGAAGTAAAGCCGCCGAGGATGAGCACCGGCAAGGCCTTCAATGCGATGATCTCCAGCGCGAAGGACACGTTCGAGCGCGCGCCCCACATGATGCCGGTCGCCAGCGCCACGATGCCTGCGGCGAACCACACGGTCACCCAGATATATTCGAGCGAGATGCCGACCGAGAGCGCGGCGCGGTGGCTGTCGGCGACCGCACGCAGCGCGCGCCCGATACGCGTTTTCTGGAAGAACACCGCCAGTATCGCCACCATCAGCGACGCGATGACCGCGGCCGCGATATCGATCTTCTGCATCTGCACGAAGCCGCCGAACATCTTGATGGTGTAGGACCCGCTCGGCAGCAGAAGCTGGTCGGCGATCATCACCTTGGGATCGCCGCCGAAAATCAATTCGCCGGAACCGATAAGAATGTAGGTCAGGCCAAAAGTCGCCATGAACAGAATGATGTCCGGCTGGTTGACCAGTGGCCGCAACACGAAGCGCTCGATGGCGAGCGCCAGCAAGAACATGACTCCGATGGTCATCGCGAGTGCAAGAAATGCTGGCACACCATGCGCGTAAAAGCCCACCAGTGTGAGGGCTGCGAACACCACCATAATGCCCTGCGCGAAATTGAATACGCCGGAGGCCTTGAAGATCAGCACGAAGCCGAGCGCTATCAGCGCATAAAGTACGCCAGAGACCAGGCCCTCCCACAGCGTCTGCACCAACAGGTCGGGCGCGCTGCCCATCTGCACGAAGGGATCGATGAAGATTTGGTAGAAAAGGTGCATCAAGTTTTCCTCAGTGCGCCACGCCGAGATAGGCGTCGATCACGTCCTGATTGCCTTTGATTTCATCCGGCGTAGCGTCAGCAATCTTGATACCGTGATCGAGCACGACCACCCGGTCGGACAGATCCATCACGACGCCCATGTCGTGCTCGATCAGCGCGATGGTGGTGCCGTAGTGGTCGTTCACGTCGAGCACGAAGCGCGACATGTCCTCTTTCTCTTCGAGATTCATGCCGGCCATCGGCTCATCGAGCAGCAGCAAATCCGGCTCCATTGCGAGCGCGCGGCCGAGCTCAACGCGCTTTTGCAGGCCGTAGGGCAGCCGGCCGACCGGCGTGCGACGGATTTCCTGGATCTTGAGAAAGTCGATGATCTCCTCGACCCTGTGACGGTGCTCGATTTCCTCGGTCAAGGCGGGCCCAAAGCGCAGCAATTGCCAGAAAAAGTTCCGGTACATCTTGAGCGAGCGGCCGGCCATAATGTTGTCGAGCGCGGTCATACCCCTGAACAGCGCGACGTTCTGAAAGGTGCGCGCGATGCCACCGCGGGCAGCGTCATGCGGACGCATCTTGGAGCGCGTTTGCCCCTTGAAGGTGATGCGGCCCCGCTGCGGGTGATAGAAACCGTTGACGATATTGAGCATCGAGGTCTTGCCGGCCCCGTTCGGCCCGATGATGGCGCGAATTTCGCCT
>DASSLE010000127.1:0-3425 GCA_035689725.1 Pseudolabrys sp. | reverse complement strand
ACAGATCTCTCGCGTTTCTCTCAGACCGAGCTGAACAAGATCGCTCTGCGCCTCAATCAACGCCCGCGCCAGACCTTGGGTTTCGAAACTCCTGCCGATAGACTACGAGCGGTGTTGCAGTGACCAGTTGAACCCACCACCAATAGCGGACATTCCGCCATTCATTCGAGGGCGGCTGCCGCCAGTTCGCAGGTCAGTGTTACCGGCTCCGGCAGTTCCTGGTCTTCGGCCTGTTCGTAGCCGATCGCCCGGAGCACGCCGGTCGCAGGAGACATCTCGACCGCGAGCCGGGTTTGTGGATTGAGTATCGGCGGTGATACCCACTCGAATCCTCCACCGAAGCGACCGCGCCAGGCCTCAAGGTGGTCGCGTCTTGTGCGGCTGTTTTCGGCCGCTTCGTCGAAGGTGCGTGTGAAAAGGACCTCAGCACCCACGCGTGCTTCCCAAGGCGGCCGACTTCGCAACCAGTCGTTTGCGGCTCCAGTATCGTAGTCGCGGCTCGCGAAGCCATCTTGCGTGCGCTCGATCACGCACCGCTCACCGTGATAGCAGCCGACCAATGTGTAGATCACGGGACGGGCGATTGGCGCCGTCTCCAGGCGATGTTTCGCTTCGCCGAAGGTCGTGCAGGTCTCGAATATCTCGCGCAACAGATGGTCGGGTGGAATGGAGCGGCTTCCCCACGTCTGCCGTGCATTCAAGGCAATATCATAGGGTCGCAACCAGGGGCGCCGGGTACGCCGCAACATCGGAGCCTGGTTGATGCAGGCGGCAAAACGTCCTGGCGCCGACGCCGTTAGGATTCCGACATAGGCCGGCCACGTCACGTTGTCGAAATCACCAGCGGCGCCCCGCATCCGCGCCACTTCTAGGTGACGGCCGAGCCCCGGAAACGGCCAATCGAGCGTCCGCACAAGCCACGGCGCGCCGTCTTGCTCGCGAGCGAGCGCGGTGCAACCCCACTGATAGCAGCCGTTGAGAAACCAGATGCCGGGAAAGCCGAGCTCGGCGACAATGGCGTGAACCTCCGCCGCATAAGGCGAACCCGATCGCAGGAGCCAGCGGCGAGTCACCGAGTCCATGGCCGGCAGCAGGCCCGCCGCGACGCGCGGCAACCAGTTAACACATTTGTCGCGCAGCGCCCGTGCACGCGCCCGGCCTTCGGTAGCGTGGCGAACGGGTCCGTCGTTCCGAACATCGACGATCGGGATGGGAGCAAGTTTCGCCGCCGAGGGCATCATCATATGAGCGTCGCCGAATGACCGTTCCTGGTCAACGCGTCGCCTTTGCGATGTCTGTCCGCTTTGGGTCAAAAGCCGGCATATGCAGTGCACCAACCCATGTCCGCTTTACCCCCGAAAGCGGACATTCGCCGCACGAATTGGCATGTCTGCTTTGTGCCAATAGCGGACATCGCGTATTCGTAGCGAAAGATCAAAGGGCCGCCCATAAAGAGACCAATGCGCAAAGAAGCCCCAGCTTTGCGGCTAGGGCTTAGTGGGTTGGCGTCGTAATAAAGTGAGGTCAGCGCGGACCGAATTGAATCAGCCCTTGGTAACAACCGGAGCCGGAGCTTTGCCTTTGCCAACCGGGGCCTTGCCTTTGCCGCAAGCCGTGAGGCCGAAGGCGAGAACCATAGAGCAGATTACAACTAACAATTTTTTCATAGGGCAACCCCCGAAATACAAAATCGATGTTGTCATTTTCGATTGATATTTGATTTATGACTAGTGCAAAAAAGCCACACTTCACCAAAATACAGCGTTCTTTGCAGGCGGCCTGATCCGAACAGTGGGATGAAATGGCGAAAAAGAAGAAGAGGTGGCGCATTTCTAGATCAATGCGGGCCACAAAGTGGGCGTTGTTGATTGCTCTGGTTTTTGCCTGCAATGCGGAGCAAGCCAAAAGCGAAGTACTCATCAAAAATGACGGTGGCGGTGATATCGGTCAATACATCGCCAAATATCTGGATCTGCAACTGCGCGGTGAGCGAGTCGTAATCGACGGGGACTGCCTCTCTGCCTGTACGCTGGCGCTTGGTCTGTTGGCGAAGGACCGGCGGTGCTTTACCAATGAAGCACGGCTCGGCTTTCATGAGGCGTGGATAGAAGAATCTGGTACGCCCCGGATAAGGGACACTCTCGGCACGACGCTTTTTTGGTTTGTCTATCCCGCGGAAATCCGCCGCTGGATTAGCAGACATGGCGGGCTCACTTCTAGAGTGATTTATCTCGAGGGCAAAGAGCTCGCCGCTATATATCCCCCGTGCAGGCGTCCGATCAGATCCTTGAAGAAATTCAAAACAAGGCATCGTAGCGGCGTAGACCGGCCCTAGAAAAGGGGCCGGTCGTGAGGTCAGAAACAGGTTGGACCGCGGGCTGATGTCCGCTTGGGTCAGAAGCAGACATGTGCGGCGCATCAAGCCATGTCCGCTTTACCCCCGAAAGCGGACATTCGGCAGCGCGAGTGACCTGTCCGCTTTGGCTGCCGGCCTGATTGGTCAGCTGCGCTATTTGGGCCAGAATTTGAGGAACCGACCGTTAGCTCTCGGGTTCTGATGAGAAAATGAAGCACGTATCTCCACATCGAAACTCCAGGTTGGCTGTTATTCTCTTTGCGACTGCGTCGATAATCCTATGGGGAAATGCTGCCATGGCGATGACCCTAAATTCACCTGCGTTCCAACAGAATGATCACATTCCCTCGAAATACACCTGCGAGGGCGAAGATGTCTCGCCGCCACTTACGTGGGAGGGTGTCCCCAACGGCGCTAAAAGTCTCATCCTGATTATCGATGATCCTGACGCGCCCGATCCGAAAGCACCCAAGATGGTTTGGGTACATTGGGTCGTCTACAACATACCGCCCGATACCAAGAGCTTGCCCGAGAACGCAGGCAAGGCCCGGTTGCCGCAAGGCGTCTTACTTGGGCTCAATGATTTCAAAAAGACGGGGTATGGCGGCCCGTGTCCGCCGATCGGCCGGCACCGTTACTTCCATAAGCTTTACGCGCTGGATATCACGCTCGATCTAAAAGGCGCGACGAAATCACAGATCGAGCGGGCAATGCGGGGCCATGTACTAGCCAATGCAGAGCTCATCGGCACGTATCAAAAGGGTGACCGGTAGCCACGGAACGCCACGCATAACCGCCGCAGGAGGTTATCGGCTACATACCGACAAGTCGGGGCGATGTCCGCTTAACCCCCGAAAGCGGACATACGTAATTTCAGGCAGCAACCCGATCAATTAACGTGGGGTCATCGTTCGGCGCGCGTGAACTATTCACCCGCCGCGACACGGGCCATGCCTGCAAATAGTCATTGGCGGCTGGCCTGAGCAACTCGGCTCCAACAGTGCCAGTGAGCCAGCGGTCAAAATCCTTCGGCTGCAAAAGGACCGGCATCCGGTCGTGCACCTCGGCA
>DASSLE010000126.1:0-20946 GCA_035689725.1 Pseudolabrys sp. | reverse complement strand
CTGGGCCAACACGGTCGATGAACCACCATTCGAGGCCTATGCGGTGACCTGCGGCATTACTTTTACCTTTGGGGGGCTCAAGATCGACACGTCGGGCCGCGTGATCGACACCGATGGCCAGGCCATCGCCGGCCTTCACGCCGCAGGCGAGTTGGTCGGCGGGTTGTTCTATTTCAACTATCCTGGCGGCACCGGCCTGATGGCGGGCTCGGTATTCGGCAAGATCGCGGGCACCACTGCCGGCCAGCGGGCTGCCCAGATGCCGTCGTGAACAGCGGCGAGGAAAATTTCGACGTTACCGTCGTGGGTGGCGGCGGCTCTGGGCTTGCCGCCGCAATCGAAGCGCGCGCGGCCGGCGCCAACGTTGTCCTGATCGAGAAAAATCCCAAGCTCGGCGGCTCGACCGCCTGGTCGATCGGCTCGATCACCGCGACCGGTACGCCGCAT
Source organism: Pseudolabrys sp. (assembly GCA_035689725.1). Lineage (GTDB taxonomy): Bacteria > Pseudomonadota > Alphaproteobacteria > Rhizobiales > Xanthobacteraceae > Pseudolabrys. The sequence continues at coordinate 20,499 of DASSLE010000126.1, read as the reverse complement.
CAGCAGCGTAAGGGCATCATCGACCGCACGGAAGATCACTGGCGCGACATGGCCGGCTTCAACGGCGATCTCGACCCACGCGACAATCCGGCGCTGCGGCGCGTCCTTGCCGACGCCATGCCGGACACATTTCGCTGGCTGCTGGCGCACGGCATCCGTTTCTACGGCCCGATGCCGGAACCGCCGCATCAGAAGCCGCGCATGCACAATGTACTGCCCAATTCCCGATCCTATATCACGCATTTGGAACGCGCGGCACGGCGCTCCGGCGTCGTCCTTCGCACCGGAACGCGCGCGATGTCACTCATCACCGAAGGTAGTGGTGTCGTCGGCGTCGAATGCGAAACATCCGGCGAGCGAAAGTGTTACCGCGCCGCTGCGACCGTTCTGGCCGCCGGCGATTTCACCAGCGATCCCGAACTCAAAGCGCAATACATGGGCCCGCGTGAGGCCAAGGTGGACGGGGTCAATATCACCGCGACGGGCGACGGCCAGAAACTGGCTCTGGCGGTGGGCGCCCGCATAATCAACGGCGACCTCGCATTGGGGCCCGAATTGCGCTTCATCCCGCCGCAAAAACAAAACATTTTGCTCAAGCTGCCGCCCTGGCGTCTGCTCGCCAGTCTTATGGCGTGGTCGCTCGATCACATGCCGAGCGCCCTGCTGAGACCTTTCCTCATGAGCTTCGTCACCACCGCGCTGGCGCCATCGCCGGCAATTTTCGAGGCTGGGGCGCTCCTGGTGAACAATGACGGCAAGCGCTTCACCGATGAACTCGGTAATCCTGCCTACGCAGTCGCCGAACAGCCGGACAAAATTGCTTATATCCTCCTCGACAGCCGCCTTGTGCAGAGGTTTACTGGTTGGCCGAATTTCATCTCGACCGCGCCCGGTGTTGCCTACGCCTATCTGGACGACTACCGGCGCAATCGCCGTGACATATTCGCAGCGGCGGATTCACTCAGCGAGCTTAGCTGGACGTTGGCAATGCCGAAGGACGCACTTGGCGCCGCGGTTGCCCGTTACAACGAAAGCGCAGGTAACAGGCCGAAATTCGGCAGCGGTCCTTATGTGGCATTAGGTCCGGTTCGTGCCGTGTTCGTGCATGCTGAAGGCGGACTGGCGGTTGACCACGAACATCGCGTTCTCGGTCCTAACGACATCCCGATCGCAGGCCTTTACGCGGCCGGCTCGACCGGCCAAGGCGGATTGCTGCTCAAAGGCCACGGACATCATTTGGCTTGGGCCTTCGTCTCCGGCCGCCGCGCCGGCCGCAACGCAGCACGGCAACATTAAATCGGATCGTCGGTCACCGGTGAGGTGGCGACGATAAAGACGAGATCGACCACGCCGGTGTTGTTGATCGAATGCTCGACGCCCGGCGGCAGATAGATCACGTCGTGCTTGCGCACGACATGCGTCTTGTCGCCGACTTCCATCAGCCCCTCGCCTTCGAGCACGTGATAGACCTGCTCCTGCACCTTGTGGCTATGCTTCTCCACATAGGCCATCGGCTGGTACATCGAGATGCGGTAGTCGAGATGCTTCGACTTCATCGTTTCCGGCATCACCAGCGGCTTCGACAGCGCGCCGCCGAAGTGATTGGGAAACTGGCGCCACGGCGTTTCCGCGACGTTCTTGATAGAAGCCCGGCGTTCATCTTTCGACATTGTTTCCTCACTTCACCGGAGCGGCATCGGGAAGCCAGCGCTGTCCAAACACCGGCTCCTTGTAAGGCGTCGGCGGCAATTCCCAGGCACCGGTCGACGGCGGCCGCACCTCGGCGTCAACATGCACGTCGAGCACAAACGGCTTGTTGGCCTTCACCGCGTGTTCGAGCGCGCCCTTAAAATCCTGCGACTTGGTGACGGTCATCGCTTCGACCCCGGTCGCTCTTGCCCAAGCGGCAAAATCCGGATTGTACGGCTTCTTGTTATCGCCCTGATGGAACATGGTACCGTGCTCACGGCCGCCAAACATGCCGAGCTGGATGTCGCGGATCGACACCCAGCCGAAATTATTCCAGATCACCCAGACCACCGGGATGTTGTACTCGACCGCGGTGCAGAGGACGTGCGGCACCATGGTGAAGCAGCCGTCGCCGGCGATCGCTACCACTGGGCGGTCGGGCGCGGCGAGCTTGGCGCCGAGCGCACCGGCCGCGCCGAAGCCCATGCCGGAAAATCCCCAGGAATTGAGCATGGTCTGCGGTTTACGCGCCTTCCAGAACTGCATATACCAGTTATGATTGACGCCGACGTCGCAAGCGAGAATAGCGTCGTCCGGCAGCACCGCCTGACAATCCGAGACAATTCGCTCGGGTCGGATCGGTGAAGCGTGCAGCTCAAAATTTGGCTTGGTGAACTTGTCCCATTCGGCGCGCCACTTTGCGATATCGGTGAGCCAGGCCTTGGTGTCCCCTCTCTTCCTGCCGCGCCGCTCGAGCTCGGCGAGCAACTGACGCAGGAACGTGCGAGCGTCGGCAAGAATACCGAGGTCAGGCGGATAGTTGCGGCCGAGCTCGGCCGGATCGACATCGGCGTGGATGAGCTTGGTCGCAGGAAAATTCCAAGAGTAGCCCGGCATCCATGAAGAAGCGGAGCGGTCGTCAAAACGCGCGCCGATCGCCACGACAAGATCGGCGCGCCGACCTGCTTCGTTGGCCGGAAACGCGCCATTGCGGCCGATGAAGCCGAGCGACAACGCGTCCGTCATGTCCAAACAGCCCATGCCATTGGGCGAGGAAATCACCGGAATGCCGAGCTTCTTGGCAAATTCGGTCAGCTCACGGCCCGCCTCAGACAACGTGACGCCGTGACCGATGAAGATGACCGGGCGCTCTGCCTTGAGGATCATGTCAAGCGCGCCGGCTATCTCTTCGGGCGAAGCGCCGCTGCGTTGCGTGTTGAGCGGCGGCGCCGGCGGCGGCACTTCGACGTCGTCCTCCTCCTGAAAGACGTTGAACGGCACGTCGATATTCACCGGTCCCGGCCGGCCTGAAAGCATGGTTGTGGTCGCTTGCCGCAGCGCCAGCGGCAGCATGTCGACGCGCGTCGGCTGATAGCTGCGTTTCACCACCGGCCGCACGATGTTCACGAAATCGGCCTGATAGTGCTTGTTTATCTCCTGGAATGGGCTGCGGTTGAACTGCGACGTCGGCACGTTGGCGGTGATTGCTAGCATTGCCGAGGAATCCGTCAGCGCGCAGGCGAGCGGCATGATGATGTTGCAAGAACCCGGCCCGCATGACGTCAGCGTCGCAACCGGCTTGTGTTTCACGCGGAAATAGGCGTCCGCCATGTGTGCCGCGACCTGCTCGTGGCGGGGTGAAATCAGGGTGATGCGGTCGCGCGCCTGATAAAGCGGGTCAAGCATACCGACATTGCCGTGCCCGCAGATACCAAAGATATAGGGAATGTCGTTGGCGATCAGATATTCGGTGATCAGCTCGGCGCCCTTCATTCTCGGCATTGTCGCTCCCTGCCCCGCCTTTGCGGGATTGACGCGCCGTCACTCGACCGGGCGCGGCTGCTCCAGCAGCAGCGGGGGAGACTATGCCCGCGTCAACCGCTTCTCAAGACTTGAAAGCCGTTCTGACATTATGAGATGCTCCGCCACCATCCGGCGGTGCGATCAGGGGCCGGAGCGGAAACGTCTGAACAAAAGTCGGCAGCGCTTAGCCGCCACAAAGATCATCGGAGGGGACAAGGGATGACCACCAAGACACGACGAAGCGTATTGCAAGGCGGCGCCGCATTGACCGGCACGCTTGCTCTCGGCTTTCCGGCAATCGTCCGCGCGCAGACGGACAAGATCAAAATCGGTCACCTCACGCCGCTGACCGGGTTCCTTGGTGCGCTTGGCGCCTATGCCCAATTGGGCATCAGAATGGCCGAAGAGGAGATCAACAAATCTGGTGGGGTCATGGGACGCCAGGTTGAGATCGTCTCTGAAGACTCGGTCAATCCGGCGACCGGCGCGACCAAGGCTCAGCGCATGCTCGATCAGGACGGCGTGGCTTTCCTGATGGGCGAGATCAATTCAGCCGTGGCCTTGACGATCATGCAAGTCGCCGAGCGCAACAAACGATTCTTCCTGCAGATCGGAGCCCGCTCGGACGCTCTGCGCGGCAAGAACTGTAACCGCTACACCTTCCATGTCGACATCCCTAGCACGGTCATGGTCAACGCCGTCGGCCTTGCGCTGGTGCGCGACAACATGATGAAGGGCAAGAAGTTTTATACGCTGACCGCGGACTATCTTTTCGGCCATGACCTGGCTGGCGCCGCGCGGAATTTCTTTAAAGGCAACGGCGGCGAACTGGTCGGTGATGAACTCGTCGCCACCGACGTTACCGACTTCAGTCCCTATCTGCTGAAAATCCGGCAGGCTAAGCCTGACATCGTTTGCTCCAACCTCGCCGGCAATCAGGTCACCAACTTGATCAAACAATATGCCGAGTTCGGACTTCCGTATCCGATCGTCGGCTTCAACCTGAACACGGCCGACGCGTGGGCGGCGGGTGAAGGCAATTTGAGCGGGACCTGGCCGACGGTCTGGTACCATACGCTCGATTTGCCCGCGTCGAAGACCTTCGTTGACGGCTTTATCAAGCGCAACGGCAAGCCGCCGGAGAATCATGCCTGGATCGAATACGTCTCGCTCAAGATGGTGGCGCAGGCCATCAACGAGACGAAATCCACAGAGACGGACAAGCTGATTGCCTATTTTGAGAGCGGCGCGCAGTTTGACATCCTGAAGGCTCGCAAAGCGTACTTCCGGAAATTCGATCATCAGCTCATCCAGGAAGCCTATCCGTTCACGGTCAGGAAGAAGGGCGAGGCCAAGGACAAATGGGACTTCCTCGCGCTAGGTACCGCGGTGCCCAATGCGGACCAACCGCTGGAGATCCTCAACCCAACTGAACAGCAGAATCCCTGTACGTTCAAATCGTGATCGCCTGCTGAACGCAGGCGCTTTACGGCGCCCGCGTCCGGCGACTCGCCGGCAACTGACGTAAGCTGCCGGCGCATCCCTGTAGCGGCGATGGTCTGAGAATTCCGTTCATGTTCTTACTGGAACAGGTGGTCAACGGCCTCGTACTCGGAGGCTACTACCTGCTGATCGCGCTTGGTCTGTCACTGATCTTTAGTGTCGGCGGTGTGGTCAATCTGGCGCACGGCGCGTTTTACGCCTTCGGCGCCTACGTAGCGGTCGAGCTCACGAATTATCTCGGCTTCGGCCCAGCCATCGTGATCTCCCCTGTTGTCGTCGGTATGCTCGGAATTTTGTTTGAGCGTTTCATTTTGCGTCGCTTCTACACCGCCGATCCGATCCTTAGCCTGCTGGTGACCTTCGGCCTCGCCATGATGGCGGAGCAATTGCTGCGCATCATCTGGGGCGCAGCACCGTTATCTCAGACGATGCCACAAAGCCTGAAAGGCGCAGTTTTCGTCGGCGACTTTCTATTTTCGCGCTACCGGCTGATGCTGCTAGCCGTCGTGGCGGCCATTCTGCTCGGTGTCTGGCTGCTATTGCAGAAGACGTCCTTCGGCCGCGTTGTGCGCGCCGGGATTCAGCGGCCCGACATGGTCGCCGCGCTTGGAATCAGGCTGCAACCTTACATGACCGTCATCGTCGTGCTCGGCGTCGGAATGGCGGCGATGGCCGGCGCGCTCTTTGCTCCAATTACCATTGTGCACCCGGCGATGGGCGCGGAAATCATCACGGTAGCCTTTGTCGTTGTAGTGATCGGGGGATTGGGCAGCTTTTGGGGCGTGGTGCTCGCCGCGCTTTTGGTCGGCGTAGTGCGGGGCATCACCATCCATTTCATGCCAGCCGCTGGCGAAGCCTCTATCTACGTTCTGATGTTCCTGGTGCTTCTGTTCCGGCCGCGTGGTCTGCTTGGCGAACGCATTGAGAAATTCGAATGAGCAAGGCTCTGTCTCATTCGAAATATGGGCCGCTGTGGATCGCCGCGGTTTCGCTCATCGCGTTGCCGTTCATCATGCGCGTGTTAGGCCTGTCCGTGAACACGGCGTCCATGGCGATCATCCTCGCGATCGCAACCATGGCCCTCAATTTGTGCGTGGGCTACACGGGGCTGGTATCGTTCGGTCACAGCACGTGGTTTGGCATCGGCGCCTATGCAGCCGGCCTGATCCAGCTGCATTGGTTTCATGATCAGATCTGGCTTCCAATCCTGTTGTCGATGGCAGTGGTGGCGGCGTTATCGACGGCGATCGGTATCCTCATCCTGCGCCGCCGTGGAGTTTATTTCTCGCTGCTAACGCTGGCACTTGCCGCACTCACCTATACCGTTGCGTTCCGGTGGACCGAGGTGACGGGCGGTGAGGACGGCCTCAGTGGCCTCAAGCGCGGCACTATTGGGCCGATCTTCCTTGACGACGGACTCGCTTTCTACGTCGTAGTAGCCCTGATCGGATTGTGCGCACTGTATGTCCTGCTGCGTGTGGTGCGCTCGCCGTTCGGGCATGCGCTTGTGGCGATACGGGAAAACCAGCTTCGCGCGACGTTCCAAGGTTATCCGATCGACCGCTACAAGCTGGCAGTTTTTGTGTTGTCGGCGGTGGTGACTGGCGTCGCCGGCGCGCTACTAGGCTTCCAAACTTATCTGGTTTCGGCGGAAGCGGTCTCGGTACCTTTTTCAGGCGAACTGCTCGCCATGGTCGTGATCGGCGGCATGCATCACATCCTTGGCCCGGCGCTCGGCGCACTGTTTTTCATCCTGTTTCGTGAACTGTTTTCGATCTGGACCCAGAACTGGCTGCTTTGGTTCGGCCTCGTATTCGTCGGGTTTGTACTGTTCTCACCAAGCGGCCTCGTGGGGGTTTGGAGTACGATCAACCGGCGCTGGCGCCCTTCCCCCGAAGAAGCGGCGGCGATGAGCAAAAGAAAGATTTATGAAGGATTGCCGCTCCCCGCGTTCCTGCGCCCGACGGCGACGCAGGGCACGGTACTCGAAGTCACCGATGTTTCCATGCATTTCGGCGGCATCCGCGCCGTGTCGGGCGCGAGCCTTCAGCTCGGCGCCGGTGAAATCCACGCCTTGATCGGTCCCAACGGCGCAGGGAAAACAACATTATTTAACCTGGTGTCGAGTTTGTATCATCCCGACCAGGGAGCAATACGGCTCAACGGCCGTACCATTCACGGCTTGCCCGTGCAGGACGTCTGTCAACGGGGCCTCGCGCGCTCTTTCCAAATCACCAGTCTGTTCCGCAATTCGTCGATCTACGAGAACATTCGCCTGTCGCTGCAGGCGCGGCATCCCGGCCGCTTCAATTTCTGGCGCGACACTGACAGCTATGACGACATCCATGCGGAAACTACCGAGTTGATCCGCTTTCTCGGACTTGAGGGCATCGAGAACATAAAAGGCGGTGAGCTGTCTTACGGCGGGCAGCGGTTGGTCGATCTGGGCATTGCGCTCGGATCCAAACCGCATGTTTTGCTGCTCGACGAGCCGCTCGCTGGTCTCGCCGCCGCTGAACGCGAGCGGGTGTCAAATCTCATCAAGAACATAGCAGTGAACATTCCAGTGCTGATCGTCGAGCACGATATCGATCGTGTGCTCGGCTTCTCCCGTCGAGTTACAGTAATGAACCAGGGCGAAGTGCTGATGACCGGCACCCCCGAGGAGGTGCGTAACGATCGGCGCGTGCAGGAAGTCTATACCGGTACCGGTAAGCCGCCCGCGACCGGGCGCGCCGCAGACAGCATAGGTGAAAAATGCGTTTTGCGTTTCGAAAACGTGAACGCGTTCTACGGCAAAAGCCACATCCTCAACGATGCGACCCTTGACGTGCGCGATGGCGAAATCGTCGCCCTGCTGGGGCGCAACGGCGCTGGCAAGTCGACTTTGCTCAAGACACTATGCGGCCTAGTGAAACCGGCCTCGGGAACCATTGAGTTCGACGGAAAGGATATTGCCGGTCTCCCAACACCCGACATCGCGCGCATGGGGCTCGGCTATGTGCCGCAAGGCCGCGGCCTGTTTGCTGGCATGACTGTCGCAGACAATCTGGCGCTCGGGCGCCTAGCGCGAAAGACCGATGGCAGCACCGGCGTGTTCTGGAGTGAAGAACAAATACTCAGTTTTTTTCCCCACCTGAAAGAGCGCATGAACGTCGCGGCGGACTATCTGTCTGGCGGCGAGCAGCAAATGGTCGCAGTCGCACGCGCACTATCGGGAAACATCAAGCTTCTCCTGCTGGACGAGCCGTTTGAAGGTTTGGCGCCAGCCGTCGTGCTAGAGCTGTTCCGCGTGTTCGATGCATTGCGTCAGCATGTTTCGATTATTATCGTCGAACATAATCTCGATCTGGTGCTGGCGCTGGCCAACCGCGTCTTCGCGCTGGAGCGCGGCACGGTGATTCATCAGGGACCGGCAAAACCGCTGTTAGACGATCTGGCCTATCGAAAAAAAATCCTGTGGTTGTAAGCGACACTTCTGGCAAACTAGCAGGCGCCTAAGGGGCCCGAGGCCACGTTTTAAAAGTGGATTCAAGGATATCGCGCGGGTTCTGGAGCTGAGCAACGCTGGGGCACCGGTGTGCTAGCGGCAATGGAACTATCGAAGGCCGTGGGGGGTATTCGCACTCGACCTAGTGGCAATTTCTCATCCGAAAGTCCATCATTTCATCTGCACCTGGACGGGGAACCAGTGACCAGCGTACCGCCATCGGACCGCGTTTCGGCAGACCCGCCACGTGCCGTCAAACCACGCAATCTTGCGCTGGGAATCGAACGTATTGGATTTTATGCGCTGTCGCACCGGATGCTGTGCGCGGTCGTCTTTGTCGTGCTGAGCGCCGTAGCGGCGATCGGTTTCGCGCGGGTCAAGGTCGACGATTCACTGAGCCAGCTATTCCGATCCGACACCGACGAATTCCGGACCTACGAAGAAGTCACGCGCCGCTTTCCCTCGAACGAATTCGACGTTCTCATCGTGATCGAAGGCGATCAGCTGCTGGAACGACCATCCCTGCAAAAGCTGCGTGAACTTGCTATCGAGCTTCAGCTGATTGACGGCACCCGTGGCCTGATCTCGATCTTTTCTGCGCGCGAACCGCCTAACAACGGGCTAATCCCGCCTCCCCTATTCCCAAACCCGTTGCCGCAGGGCGCCGAATATCAAACGCTCATCGAGCGGGTGACGGCGAATGAAATCATTCGCGACAAAATGCTGTCGCCCGATGGCAAGCTTACTTTGATGGTGCTGGCCCTGGAGCCCGCTGCGACCGGGCCTGACAGTCTCAATAAGGTTGTCGACGACATCCGTAACGAAGTCAAAACACACCTGGCAGGCTCTGGACTTAGAGGAGAGCTGTCCGGCGTCCCAGTGATGCAGCATGAAATCCGCGACGCCATTCAGCGCGATCGCTTGCTCTACAACTCGCTCGGATTTGCGGTCGGTTGCCTGATCGCGATCATGTTTTTCCGCCGCTTCTCGTTCATGATCATTGCCGCCGGCCCGCCGCTTGTCGCGATTCTTCTCGCGCTTGGCGCGCTCGGGTGGTTCGGTTTTAGCCTGAATATGTTTCTGAACGTGATGACGCCGCTCATCATGGTCATCAGCTTTTCCGACAGCATGCAAATTACCTTTGCTGCCCGCGATCGCCTGCTCGCCGGCGATAATAAAGTTACCGCCTTTCGTAATGCCCTGCTTATCGTCGGGCCGGCCTGCGTGCTGACCCACGCAACCGCCGGCGTGTCATTTATCGCCTTGCAGTTTTCGTCATCCGACCTCATTCGAACCTTCGGTGAAGCGGGGCTTGTCGCGGTCGCCGTCGCTCTGGTCGCAGTTTTGATGGGCGTGCCACTGCTCGGTGTCCTGCTCATTCGCAACGAGGCCGAATTCGTTGCCGCTGTTAGAAACATGGACACCGCCCTGAACGTGCTGCGTCGGTTTTGCGGCTGGATCGCGGTTCGAATGGTGGCGCGGCCCGGACTTTATTCTTTGATCAGCCTGATCGTCGTCATCGCACTGTCGCTGGGCTACGCGCAACTTCAGGCGCGCTACCGACTCGCCGACCAGGTGCCCGATCGCGAGCAGGCGGTCCAGGCCAGCCGTCGTCTCGACATCAAGCTGACCGGTGCAAATCCTTTCGAGGTTTATATCCAGTTTCCGAAAGGGGCATCCCTTTATGCACCTGAAACGCTGGCGGTGATCGCCGAGGTCCATGCACTGCTCGAGCATCAGCCGGGCGTGGGAAATGTCTGGTCACTGGACACACTCCGGCGCTGGCTGGCTGAAAAGATGCATAAATCCGATGTCGAAACACTAAAGCAGTACGTCGATCTGCTGCCGCCCTATCTCACACGTCGGTTTATTTCAGCTGAGCAGGACGCGGTCATCGTCAGCGGTCGCGTCCCGGATTCGGACGCCAGCCAATTGCTGCCGATTGTCGATCGGGCGGACCAACAACTGAACAGCATTCGGACGAAATATCCCGAATACAAGATTTCTGTCACCGGCCTATCGGTGATCTCGGCGCGCAACAGCGCTAATATGATCGACAAATTGAGCAGAGGACTCACAATTGAGATTGTCTTCGTGGCCGCATTTATCGGCCTCGCGTTCTGGTCACCGCTCGTCATGCTCATCAGTATATTGCCGGGACTCTTTCCGATTGTTCTCGCCGGCAGCGTATTGCTGGCGATGGGTCAGGGACTGCAGTTCGCCAGTGTCATCGCGCTGACCGTCTCGTTCGGCCTTGGGCTGAGCGCAACTATTCACTTCCTCAATCGCCTGCAGATCGAAGACATCGATCCGGACCCGGCGGTGGGCGTCGAGCGTGCGACTGTTCTGGTCGGCCCGCCCTTGATCCTTACCTCGGCAGTGCTTGCTTGCGGGCTGGCCATGACGGTTCTCTCAAGCCTGCCCTCGCTGCGGCTATTCGGCTGGCTCAGCGCATTTGCGATGGTGGCGGCGCTCATCGCGGACTTGTTCATGTTGCGGCCGATTGCCACATACCTCAGCAAGATCGTACGCCGGCGGTCACGACGGTCGCTGCTTCGGTCTTCGGCCGAATAGGAGCTAAGGCGGCTAGCTGCGCTTCAGGCTGATCGAGGCGCCTTTAATGCTCGCCTGAGCATCATGTGATCTGATCACGACCGACTGGCGTCCGCCATGGGTGATCACTGTCAGAGTGGCCACGAAAGATGAAGCGCGGGCCACCACCTGGAAATGGTCGCCATCGGCCCTGCCGGAAATCGTGCCAGCGATGTTTCGGGTCGATTCGCTCCAATTGCCGGTGATCGCTCCAGCCGAGTAGTTGGCGCTGGCGCGCAGATCAAAATTAAAGCTGTCGCTGGCACAGCGTATGTTGAGTTGAAGTTTGCTTTGGTCGCCAAGTGCATCATAAGCTGCACGGCACTTGATCGACTCGTGCGTGCCATCGGATAGTTCGATTTTGCCGGAGCCTGACCATTGTCCTGCCAGTCGGTTAAATGGGGCTATGCTTTGCGCATAACAGGTCCCGGCAACGGACAGCGCAAGCGCCGCGGCCAAACTGGCCCTACGAATGACGCCAATCGCCTTTTGTAAGGGCACTGACATGTCTGAACTCAATGCACAACTGCGCGCAGGTCCGACACTCGCTTCGCCATTCTCCCATTCCTCATGGAACGTGGAGACGACACCGCGGTTGTCATGAAACAATGCACGAAATCAAGGCATCTGACAATGTATCTTAGAATTTGCGCTGCTCTTACCCTCATTCAAATCTTTGCCGGCGAGACATTCGCGGCCAATGAGAAGAAGCCGGCGCCGCCGACTGGCCTTTTTGATGGTACCCCCGAGGAGCAAGAGGCCTGTGCGCCGGACTCAACCAAGTTCTGTCGCGATGCCATCCCCGACAACCTTCGCGTTCTGTCGTGCCTCCAAGATCATCGCAAAAGCCTGAGGAAGGCTTGCTTGAAGGTTTTGGAGAACCACGGTCAATAACCGCACTCCCGATCCTCCGGCGCAAATCCGTCAAGCTCGAGGATGGCTATGCAGGGCAAAAAGCCTACGCAACAAGCCGCGCCGCTCGGAAGTCGACGGGAGATGCTCGCAGCCATTTCCGGTGTTCCCGCCCAAATATCCGCCAAGCTTTATAGCCGACCAAAAAACGGATTCCATTTCGACCAAACTGCTTCGGCCTCTTGACGCAACAGGCCCGCAATCACCTCAGGTACGGCCCAAAGACTTCCGGTAACGCGTGCGAGGCCTCGGTGCCGCGCAGTACATTCCATTTGGATAGCCCGCCCATCATCGGCGACTTGATGGAGAATACGACGCGACCAATTCGAGTTTCGCGAATTGCAAAAAAACACATCGCGCAAGGCTCCACGATCGTATAGAGCGTGCACGCGGAGAGGTCTTTGGTTCCGAGCGTTTTTGCGCTTCCGATAATGCGATGAGCTCCGCGCGGCGCGTGACGTCTGCGTTTTGCACCACCTGATTTGTTGTTGCCACAACAACTTCATTATCGCGTCCTCCGCCAGGCGAATACAGCGCTCCATCATTGCCGCGTCGATGGCAGAATGATCTCTGCCACTTCCGTCGGAATTGGCAATCATCGTTAATTGTTCCTAGGAACTCGATAGACAAGCGCAATTCAAAATCATTGCGACCAACTCAGCGCCGCCGCACGATCATCGGCAGGCCACCTTTTGGGCGTAGCGTGACTTTCAGCACCGGCCATGGCGTGTAGCCGGACGCCATTTCAAGCGTGAAATTGCGCATGATCGTCGCAATGACGATCGAAGCTTCCTGAATCGCAAAGGTCGCGCCGATACAAATCCGTGGACCGACCCCAAAGGGAAGATAGGCAAAGCGGTCAATCGTTTCACGCGCATCGCCTAAGAAGCGGCCGGGATCGAAATTATCAGGATTTCTCCACAGTGCGCGATGGCGATGAAGCACATAAGGGGCGATGACGATCATGGTGCCGGGCCTGATCGGCTCGCCAGCAAGCTCGTCCCGATCGAGGGCCACGCGGCTAATGGCAGCGATGGGAGGGTAGAGCCGGTTCGTCTCATCGATCACGGCCCGTGTTTCAATAAGGCGATCCGCAAGCCGCTCGAGAGCGCCACCGATCTCGCGGTCTGCTTCTGCCTGGACGCGTTCCCGCCATTTACCCGATTGGGACAGCAAAAACAGTGACCAACTAATACAGTTAGCGGTCGTTTCGTGGCCGGCAGCGATGAACGTCAGGATATTCGCGCGGATCTCGGCTTCAGAGAGCGCTTGCCCGGTTTCGGGATCTGTCGCCCCGAGCAGAAAAGTGAGAATGTCGTGCGGTGCACTGTCCGGATCGGCCGCAATACGCTCCCGGCGAGTCGAAATAATTGTATCGATCGCAGACTCGAACACGCGAAGCATAGGCCGCAGTTTCCAGCGTGCAGGACGCGGGACGAAGTCCGGAACGCCCAACATATCGAACGGGTCGATCCGTCCGATCGTTTCAAAATAGCTTTTCATTGCCAGGCGGATGTCTTCAGGCGCGCGACCGAGCCCATCGGAGAAAATAGTTCGCTCCAGGACTTCCAATGTGACACGCGTCGCCTCGACTGCGATATCCACGACCTGGCCTTTGTGTTGAGCAAGACGTTCGACCAATGCGTTGGCCACATCGACCATCGCGGCCGAAAAATTCATTACTGTTCTGCGCGCAAAAAGCGGCGCAAGAGCCCGCCGTTGCGCCCGCCAGTTTTGAGCTTCGGCGGTCAACAGGCCTCCCACCAAACCGGCGGACAGGACGCGGCGCTGCAGCCAGTCTTTCTGATAGTTTTCGCAGTTGTCGAAAAGCACACGGCGAATTGCAGTCGGATCGCTCACGACCGCGACACGTCCGATCGACAGCCCGCTCGTCACGATCGGCCGCACAAAGTGAGCCGAGGTCCATGCTTCGAGAGGATTATTTGCGAGAACGCGAAGCAGCGAAATAGGACCCAAAGGGCGCGCTCGTGGCGCCGGTGCCGGCGGGCTGAGCTCCACAGGAAAGTCGAGCAAGACGAACTCCGTTCACCGATGGACCCGGGAGTAAAAGAGCAGCCATTAAAGTCTCCACGCCCAACGGCCAACATGCCCCAGAGTTCCACTATCGTACAATTGGTCCACATAGTGGCGGAACCGGCCGCGACTTTGGCTATTTCAGGTGTTAGATGTCGCCAGCCCCGTTGGAATTTCTAGGTCTTTGCCCGTGCAAATCCGAACGAATTCAAACCCCGGCCGCGCCCGAATGTTATGCGCCGCATTTGTAGCGTGGCTCATCGCAAACAGCACCGCTTTGGCCCAGCCCACTAATGTCCCCGCCCCAAGCGCAACTGGGGAATGGCTGGTGGCCAAGCAGTATGCCCGAATCAAAATCGCCGATTGCGACGGCAGGTTGTGGGGCGTGGTGGCCTGGGAAACCCAGCCTGGGGTCGACAGCAAAAATCCGGATCCCAATCTGCGATCCCGCGCGACGCTGGGCATGCCGATCCTGCTCGGCATGACACCGAGCCAATCAAACCGATGGGATGGGCAGATATATAATTCGCAGGACGGTCACACTTATTCCGCCAGCATCAGCCTGCTGGATCCAAATACTTTGCGCGTGCAGGGGTGTTTCCTTGGCTTTTTGTGCGGCGGCGAGAATTGGACCCGCTTCAACCCTCAGAACGCGGCGGCTACGCCTCCGACGCAACGCACTCCGGCAAAACAATCTAATAACCGCAAAACAACCGGCAGTCAGCCTGAGCCGAGCGACGATGTGTGCTCAAGAGCGCTTGGTTCTACGGGGCTTACCCATGAGCGCGGGCTGAAATAGCACCGCCGCCGCCAAAGTGCATAGCAACGACAGCGCCAGCAGCTTACCCATGCTTGATGTGCCGGGATGTTGCGAAAGCCACAGGCTTCCGAAGGCGGTTGCCGTGGTCAAAGCGCTCCAGATCACGGCGCGCGTTAGACTCGATTGCAGCAGGTCCGTGCGGCCAGATCGCCAAGCCATGATGTAATAGATCTTAAAAGCGACGCCGACGCCCAACAGCAAGGGCAGCGCAATGATGTTGGCGAAGTTCAGCGGCATGCCAATCAAGACACAAATTTCAAGCGTCACGACGCCCGCCAGCAATAGCGGGACAAGAGTGAGTAAAACATCGCCAAACCGCCGCAAAACAATCCACAGCAGGATGGCAATTGAAACGAGTGCATAAAGCCCCGCTTCGAAGAATGCTCTGACGATCGTACGACTTGATTCGAGGATTGAAATCGGACCGCCCGTGGCATTTGGATAAACGGCGAGAACCGCGCGAGCGAACGACCGCAGCACCTCTGTATCGTCGGTGTTCCCTTTAGGCGCAACCTCAATGCGAGCGCGCCCATCCGACGCCATCCACTGCTGTTTAAGCGCCGGCGGCAGATTGTCCTTACTGATCCGCTGGGCGCTTAGAAAACCTCGCAAGTGAGCGATGCTGGTTTCGAATGGCACGATGAATGCCGCTTGCGCGCGTGCGCGCGTCGCCTCGTTCGCTTGAGCCAGGTTCATCGCGTCCGTAGCCAAGCGCTTGGCCGCATCAGCGCCGGGCCCTTGGGCGTTCGCGGCGATCTTGTTGAGTTGATCGGCCATGCTCTTTAGCGCTGCGATATTTTCGGCATCGGTCGGCGGCTTGGCTGATCCCGGCTTTTGGAGAACCTGGCCGAGCTGCCGGCCTAGGTCCTGGATTAGTGCCAGTTTCTTGTCCTGATCCTGCGGCACAAAACTGAGAAGGGTCCGCGCCTGCAAGACTTGTGGCAGCTTCCGTAACTGCTCCGCTGCGCCCGAAGCGTCATCGAGTGACGGCACAATTATATTGACCGAATTGATACCGGTCCGCGGGTCGCCACCGAGATCGAGCAGGGTCGAAATCGACTCCGTCTTCGGACTGCGCAGGTGAATGGGATCGAAGTCGAACGTGAGATAGTAAAGCAAGGGTGATCCGAGGACAGCAACCGCCAGCGTCCCCACAATGACGGGTACACGGTAGACCTGGAGAAATCGATCTATCGGCGCGAGCGCCTGATATCCGACGGGTTCAGGCTCACCGGTCGGATTGAGCACCATGATAAGTGCCGGCAACAATGTGACGCTCGTAATAAATGCTATCAGCATGCCCACGCCGGCAATTGCACCCAATTCCGAGACACCGCGATAGTCCGTCGGGAGGAACGACAGGAATCCGGCTGCCACTGCTGCTGCCGCGAGCGTCAACGGGACACCTATTTTCTCTGCGGCCTGAGTCAGTGCCGGTCGAAGCTTGGGCACATCATGACGCTCGGCGCGGTAGCGCACTGAATACTGAATACCGAAATCGACTCCGAGACCGACAAATAAAACGGCAAACGCAACCGATATCATGTTCAATGCGCCGACCATCATCAGCCCGAGCGCAGCGGTTAGCGCCAATCCAACGAAAAGATTAATGAACACTGCAATAATGATGCGCGCCGACTTAAGCGCCAGCCAAAGGATTGTAAGCACAATGATGATGGTACCGATACCGTTCGCCAGGGCGCCTTGCTGAACGGTTGCGAATTCTTCATCCGCCATCGGAACTGAGCCGGTCAGGCGCACTTGCGCTTGGTATTTTTGCTTGAGCTGCAAGTCGGATACGATTTGCCTGATAGCGCTGCTCGAGGCTTCGCCAGGCTGAAGCGCAGAAAAATTAAGTACTGGACGGACTTCGATGAGCCGCCGCACCTCGGCGGGCGTAGGCTGCTGCCCGCTTAACATTGCCTGCCACGAAAATGAGGCCGGGCGCTCCGCCAGGACGTCCTCCAGCGTCGTGGATGCCATCGACAAAGGCCGAGCCAACGCGTCGAGCGTGATCATTCGGTTTTGCACACCGATGAGGCCCAGCGAGAGTGTGCGTGTGAGACCTCGCAGGCTGGGGTCACCGACAAGTGTGCCGACGAGAGGGGCTGCCTGCCCGAGGCCCTTGGTGAAGTTCGCGACATCTTCAGTTGGCCTATACAATAGTCCGTTGCGTGCGAAGAATTCACTGCCTTCAATGTCGTAAACCGAGCGGAATAGTTGCGGCCGTGACTCGAATTGCGCAGCCAACTCGGCGCCGGCGCGCGAGGCATATTCCGATGTGGCGGCGTCAACGACGACCAGGGTGGACCCGAAGTGGCCCGGAAAGGTCCTCTCGAACTCGGCTTCGCGTTTGCGCCAGTCAAGTTCAGGTGAAATCAGCTTGTTGACGTCGGTGGTGATGGCGAAATGCCATGCGGAATAGGCTGTTGCACCGACTGCCGCAATCAGGGCTAAGGCAATGATTGACCAAGGGAATTGAGTACAAAAACGCACAATCCCAGTAACGAATGACTTCAGCATGAGCTAATGTGGCCTTCCGGGGATAGTTAAGTCACCCCCACTTGTGCTTGGGTGCAATATTATCAATTCTTTCCGCGTGGAACTTTTGCACGCATCATAGATTGACGTTAACTGAGAGAATTCCTGGACGAGCCGGCAAAGCTCGCATTGGGCGACAGAAAACATTCCGTGGGGTATTGCCAAGGGCAAATGCGCCTCCGACTTTAGCGGGGAAGGTAATTAAAGCATGACGGCGCCCAATGATGACTTCCTGACAAAATCGACGCCACACCTCCTCGATTCGATCAAGAGTCCGGCGGATTTGCGACGTATCAATGCGCGGAACCTGCCCCAGGTTGCCGACGAATTGCGCGCCGAGACCATCAATGCGGTCGCCGTGACCGGTGGTCATTTGGGTGCCGGTCTTGGTGTGATCGAGTTGACGGTGGCTCTGCATTACATCTTCGATACCCCTCATGACAAACTGATTTGGGACGTCGGCCATCAGGCTTATCCGCACAAAATCCTCACTGGCCGCAGAGATCGAATTCGCACGCTGCGGACAGGTGGCGGATTGTCCGGTTTCACCAAGCGCTCGGAAAGCGAATACGACTGCTTTGGCGCCGCACACTCCTCGACGTCGATCTCGGCCGGATTGGGCATGGCGGTCGCTCGCGACCTTGCCGGTCAGAAGCACAATGTCATCTGCGTGATCGGCGATGGCGCAATGTCTGCCGGCATGGCCTATGAGGCCATGAACAATGCCGGCGCGATGAATCGGCGCCTCATCGTTATTTTGAACGACAATGAAATGTCGATTGCGCCGCCTGTCGGCGCCATGTCCAACTACCTTACGCGCTTGCTGTCGAGCCCGATGTACATGTCATTGCGCGACCTCGGGAAACAGGTCGCCGGCCATCTACCGCAATTCTTCAAGGAGAAGGTCTCGCTCGCAGAAGAACTGGTGCGCGGCTTCGTTACCGGCGGAACATTGTTCGAAGAACTTGGATTCTACTACATCGGTATTGTCGACGGTCACGATCTCGATCAGCTGTTGCCCGTGCTTGAAAATGTCCGCAACGCGGATAATGGACCATTTCTCGTGCACGTGCGGACACAAAAGGGCAAAGGCTACGCGCCAGCCGAGGCCTCGCAAGACAGATATCATGGTGTCGTCAAATTCGACGTCGCAACCGGCAAGCAGCAGAAGGGCATTTCGAACGCGCCGTCCTATACCAAGGTGTTTGGCGAAAGCCTGGTTAAGGAAGCGAAGAAAGACGACAAGATCGTCGCTATCACCGCGGCAATGCCTGGGGGTACAGGGGTTGACATTTTCGGCAAGTCATTCCCGGAGCGCACGTTCGACGTCGGCATTGCCGAGCAGCACGCAGTCACCTTCGCAGCCGGGCTGGCGACACAGGGCTACAAGCCCTTCGTTGCCATCTACTCGACCTTCCTGCAGCGCGCCTACGACCAGGTCGTGCACGACGTAGCGATACAAAACTTGCCCGTTCGCTTCATGATGGATCGTGCCGGCTTGGTCGGCGCCGATGGTCCGACGCATGCCGGATCCTTCGATCTCGCCTATCTCGGTTGTCTGCCCAATTTTGTCATTATGGCGGCAGCCGACGAGGCTGAACTCGTTCACATGGTGGCAACCGCCGCCGCGATTAATGATCGACCGTGCGCGCTGCGCTACCCGCGTGGCGACGGCGTCGGCGTCGTAATGCCAGAGGCCGGTGTGCCACTCGAAATCGGTAAAGGCCGCATCATCACTCAAGGCAATACGGTCGCCCTGCTCTCGCTCGGCACACGGCTTGCCGAATGTACCAAGGCCACAGAGACGCTCGCAGCGCACGGCATTTCGACAACCGTCGCCGATGCACGCTTCGCCAAGCCGCTCGATCGCGAGCTCATCCTACGGCTGGCGCGCGGGCACGAATTGCTCATCACAATCGAGGAAGGCGCGGTCGGTGGCTTCGGTGCGCAGGTCATGCAATTGCTCAGCGACACAGGCGCGCTCGAACGCCCCGGCTTCAAGGTCCGCAGCATGGTGTTGCCGGATTTCTTTATCGATCACGACAGCCCGCCAGCCATGTATGCCAAAGCCGGACTCGACGCGAACGGCATCGTCAACAAGGTTTTCGACGTGTTTGGGGCGCGTCATGCGCCGGAATTGCAGCCCGCCGACATCGCGTTCCTCGCCGAACGTGCGCAGCGCCGCCGGCAGGCCAAATCGATGAACGGGCATGCCACGGGGGCAGCAGGATGAAGGTTATTCTGGCGAAACCGCGCGGTTTCTGCGCGGGTGTGGTGCGTGCGATCGAGATCGTTGAGCGCGCGCTCGATAAGTACGGCCCGCCGGTCTACGTGCGGCACGAAATCGTGCACAACAAATGGGTGGTCGACGCACTTAAAGCGCGCGGCGCCCATTTTGTTGAAGAACTGTCTGAGGTGCCGCCGAACGCGATCACCATCTTCAGCGCCCATGGCGTAGCCAAGAAGGTGCAGGTAGAGGCCGCCGAGCGCGGTCTGCGCGTGCTCAACGCCACCTGCCCGCTTGTATCGAAAGTGCACGCCCAAGGCCGCCACTATTTACGCAACGGACGTACGGTAATCCTGATCGGCCATGCAGGCCATCCGGAGGTGGAAGGCACGCTGGGACAGATCCCCGGGCCGGTGACGCTCGTGCAGACCGAAGCGGATGTGAACGGCCTCGACCTGGCGGAAGACACGCCGATCGCTTACGTGACGCAGACCACCCTCAGCGTCGACGATACCAAAGGGATCATCGCGGCGCTGTTCCGTCGCTTCAAGAACGTGGTTGGACCGGGCACGCAGGACATCTGTTACGCGACACAGAACCGCCAAACTGCCCTGCTTGAGCTAACCAAGCTGGTCGACGTGATATTTGTGGTCGGCGCCCAAAATAGCTCAAACTCGAATCGCTTGCGTGAAATCGGCGTCGAAGCTGGCGTTCCAACCCATTTAATCGCCAATGGAAGCGAAATAAGGCCGGAGTGGTTGCAGAACGTTGAGGTTGTTGGCATTACAGCGGGCGCATCGGCGCCCGAAATCATGGTACGTGACGTTATCAATGCGTTGCGTGCGGTCGAGCCGGTGGAAGTCTTCACCCTGCCGGGTCAGGATGAGC
>DASSLE010000125.1:0-4076 GCA_035689725.1 Pseudolabrys sp. | reverse complement strand
AGAATGGCATTGGCACCGAGCCGGCCTTTGTTTGGCGTACCGTCGAGGCTAATCAACGTTTCGTCGATTTTCGCTTGCGCCTCGGCATCCATGCCGCCGAGGGCATCGAATATTTCGCCATTGACGCCATCGATCGCTTTTCGCACCCCCTTGCCGCCATATCGCCCCTTGTCGCCGTCGCGCAGTTCGACTGCCTCGTGCGCACCCGTCGATGCGCCGGAAGGAACGGCGGCTCGGCCTTTTGAGCCGTCCTCCAGAAGCACATCGACCTCGACGGTCGGATTACCGCGGCTATCGAGGATCTCGCGGCCGATAATGTCGGTAATGGCTGTCATAGGCGGGCCCGGCGCTGGCAATCCGCGGCTTTTACAGGATTGACAGCCCCCTTGTCATGTCCCGCGCGAACCGGGCATCCAATGGGGACAAACCATGCGATAAATGCCAATGGCCAAGAAACCATTACAACTGGGCCGCCCGAGCCCGACTCCCGCCTCGCCTGACAAGGCGGTACTCGACCGCGTGTCGAACCCACACGCCGGCACAAATTACATTGCGCGTTTCGCCGCGCCGGAATTCACCACGCTCTGCCCCATCACCGGCCAGCCTGATTTTGCGCATCTGGTAATTGACTATTTGCCCGCACGCTATTTAGTCGAGTCAAAATCACTCAAACTCTATCTCAACAGCTTCCGTAACCACGGCGCCTTCCACGAGGATTGCACCGTTGCCATCGGCAAAAAACTCGTTGCTCTGCTCAAGCCCAAATGGCTGCGCATCGGCGGCTATTGGTATCCGCGCGGTGGCATGCCGATCGACGTATTTTGGCAGACTGGAAAGTTGCCGAAGGACGTCTGGGTGCCCGATCAGGGTGTCGCGCCCTACCGCGGGCGCGGTTAGCTTTGATCCAATGATGGCGTGCGGCAGAAAGCGCGATGTATTTTTGGTAATCGGGCCCGTGTCCTCTCGCACCGATAACCCGCAAGGCGCGCCGGCAGCGAACCACGAACCGAGCACCGTGTAATTGCCGTCGAACTGCGGCAGCGGCGCGATCGCCTGCCGCAGGTAGCCTTCCGCGCCATAGGGCCCATCGTCCTTGTCGATCGGACGGCCATCGCGGATGAGCTCGATATTCGCACCTTCGCGCGAATACAGCGGCTTGCGGGCATACGAGGTGCCGAGCGTCCCGGCTTTCGGGTCGTCGTCAAAATAAGCCGGCAGTAAATTCGGATGGTTCGGATACATCTCCCAGAGCAACGGCAGAATGCCCTTGTTGAAAAGAATCCAGGGAGGCTCCACGAACTGCGTCGCCGAACCAGGCAGCGAAGCCCCGAACGCTTCGCGCAACATCCACTCCCATGGATAAAGCTTGAACAACAATTCGATCAGGCGATTGTCGTCGTCGATAAATTGCCCGGGATCATAGCGGAGTCGTTGCACCTGCGAAGCGAGTTTGAAGCGATTTCAACCGCGTCGTACTCAAGCGCTCTGTGGGCGTTTCAAGCGCAAGGCACAGGTCCAGCCCGTTGCCGCCAGCGCCACCGCACCGACCAGAAGCACAGTCGTGACGCCGACGCTGTTCAGGCCAATACCGTAAACGACGGGCCCTACTGCCTGGCCAAGGAAGAAAAACAGGGAATGCGCTGCGGTTGCCGAACCGCGAGCAGATGGGGCCAACTCGGTGACATACACCTGGATGCACCCGTGCAGCAGGTAAAACCCAAAACCGAGGAGCATGAAATTCGCGAACTCGACCGGCCAGGGCAAACGCAGCGCGATGAAGATGAGACAAAAACCCATCATCATGCCGCCCGCCGCCATTAATCGCCGCTCGCCGATGTGCGCGAGCAACCACGCGACCATAAATGTGTAAATGACTCCGCCGATACCAAATCCGGCGATTACCACACCTGCTATTGAAGCATGCTCCACTCCCTCGGTGCGCAATAATCCCGCCATATACGGAAACACGCCAAACAAAAATACAGCTTCGATGAAGACTGCGCCGAAACAATATTTCGCCAATGGGTTGCTGAAGATCGAGCGGTAGTTTGGACCCAAAGTCGATAAATCAAAGCGGCCAGGTTTCTCATCCATGCTGCGGAAGCCCGGAATAGCAACAGCGAGAGCGATAAGATCGATCGCACCGGTGGCAAAGAAAACACCGCGCCAGCCAACCAAGTCGCCGATAACGCCGGCGCCTGACGCTCCGAGTAGGTTTCCGCTCATTGCGGCAAACAGCAACCGTCCGATCGCCACCTGTCTTTGCTGCACCGAGACCCGATCACCAACCACGGCCAATGCAATCGGGAAAACGCCGCCAGCGGATATCCCGGCGACCACGCGCAACGCCATCAGCGTCTCAAAATTCGTCGCGAAGCCGCAGGCGACTGTGGTGATACCGACGACAAGCATGCAGAGAGCGATGAGCCGAGTCTTGCTGAACATATCGGCGAGCGCGCCCAGCACCGGCTGGATCAGCGCATAAGGCAATGTGAAGCCGGTGGAGAGCAATGCCGCGGTGGTCGGCGTGACATTTAAGCCGGTGGCGATCTGTGGAATGACGGGGTCGACCGAGCGCATGAACAGCGTCGTCGCGAAGATGACGAACGCCATAAGATTGAGGACACGGCTCATGGAGAATGAACGACGTGTAGCTCAGCGCTTAGCCAGCCGGTCAAACTCGACCAGCGCGCGCAGAAGCGACTCCATCTCCTTCAGCGGCAACATATTGGGCCCGTCGGAAGGAGCCTTATCGGGATCCTGATGGGTTTCGATGAACACGCCGGCAACTCCGACTGCCACCGCCGCACGCGCAAGCACTGGCACAAACTCCCGCTCGCCACCCGATTTGTCGCCGCGCCCACCCGGCTGCTGCACCGAATGGGTGGCGTCGAATATCACAGGTGCGTGCGTCGTGCATTTTAGGATCGGTAGTGCGCGCATGTCGGAGACGAGCGTGTTGTACCCGAATGAAACGCCGCGCTCTGTCACGAGGACATTCCGATTGCCGGCGCTGGTGATTTTCTCGACAACGTTTTGCATGTCCCAAGGCGCCAGGAACTGGCCCTTCTTCACGTTAATCGTTTTGCCAGTCTTGGCGGCAGCGATGAGCAGATCGGTTTGGCGACAAAGAAATGCAGGAATTTGCAGCACGTCCACGGCCGGCGCCATCCGCGCGCATTGCTCGGCTGCATGCACATCAGTAAGCACCGGAACTTTCAACTTATCGCGAATTTCATTGAATATCGGCAGCGCTTGTTCGAGACCAAAGCCGCGTGCTGATTTGGCCGACGTCCGATTGGCCTTATCGAACGACGTCTTGTAGACGAAGCCAACGCCGACGCGTGCGGCAATTTCTTTCAACGCTGTCGCCATTTCCAACGCATGAGCCTTGCTCTCGAGCGCGCAAGGCCCGGCAATCAGCGTCAATGGCAATTCATTGCCGAAGCGCACGGCGCCAACGGAAACGGTGGAATTGGGAAGCAGATCGTTATTCAAGAGAGTCAATCCTCCCGCGCGCGACCATGAAACGGGATGGTTCCCGGGTCAACGGGACGGTTCGAACACCAATACGGCGCCCATGGCATCTTCCCGACCAATTACTGTGCTGTTTTCAGCATAAAGCCCCGCAATGCCGGCCTCACCGGGGATGCCTGCCAGCAAGCTTGCGTCCGTCACGAGAAAGCGCAACGCCGCCAGCCTTGCGCCACCCGAAACGTCCGGCGCTGACACTCCAAAGCGTTCGACGAAGGTGGCGGGGGTAACAACCTCGATGTCGCCACGTGGGGTTTTGATCGTCACGCCATTCGCAGTCATGTGGCTTGCCACGCCGGTGAAGCCGGCAAGAAACCTTGCGTGATCGCCCGGAACCTGCGCGACCAGCACGACACCCGCGACGCCCACCGCCGTATTGGCGTGAACCTGGAAGGCCGGGTCCCAGAAATTCTCCGGGTAGTGTTGGAAACTGGTGAAGAATCCGATGTCGTGCGCGCGCGGATCCGATGCGAACGCAAGTGCGAACGCAACCTTGACCACCATACCGTCGGGACGCTTGCCTTCGCGTTCGAACTCATAGA
>DASSLE010000124.1:0-2989 GCA_035689725.1 Pseudolabrys sp. | reverse complement strand
GCCGCCTATACCTGAGCCGAGCCAGGCCAGCGCGCTGGCCAGCGCTGGAATGGAGCGCACCCCGTCCACCTCGGCCGCGATGTCCTTGAGCGCAACCGCTGTGATCCACGCGGCCCCAAATGCCATCAGCATGGTAACCAGGGCCACCGTAGCGACGGCCCAGGAGGCTTTGGTTTCGATCGAGGAAAACGGCGACTGCAACATATTATGAGGTAGTTCCGGCGGGCCACCCTTCTGACAGGCCGCACAGAATTTGACCACCCACATCGGTGTGGGTCTGGCCTGCCTGTTGCGTTGCGCCAAAATGCGCGCAGATGGCATTCGCGGAAATTTCATTATAGAACGCGCGCCAATAACGAAATTGACCCAAAGTCTTAGCGGTATAGCCTTTGCGGAAGGTTCGAGCTTTGCGTCGCGCAAGGTGAGCCTATATGAGTGGGGCCCGGGCGCCGCTTTCGAAAGCCAGTCATGACGCTTCGACCCGTCAGCCTCGACGACAAATACGACCTCAACCAGTCGCACATATTCGTGACGGGGTATCAGGCGCTGATTCGTGCCTGCCTGATGCAGAAAGAGCGCGACCGCCGCGCCGGGTTGAACACCGCCGGCTATGTCACCGGCTACCGTGGCTCGCCGCTGGGAGGTCTCGACCAGCAGTTCATTCGCGCCTCCCGCCAACTTGCCCCCGCCGATATCAAGTTCCAGCCCGGCCTCAATGAAGAACTCGCCGCCACCGCGTTGTGGGGTACTCAGCAAGCCGAGCTGCGCGGCGAGGGCAAGTTCGATGGCGTATTCGGCATGTGGTACGGCAAGGGGCCGGGTGTTGATCGCACCGGTGACGCATTCCGTCACGCCAACCTTGCCGGTTCATCCAGGCACGGCGGCGTAATCGCATTGATGGGCGATGACCACACCGCGGAATCCTCAACCACCGCGCACCAGTCGGAATTCCATTTCGTCGACGTGATGATGCCGATTCTCAATCCGGCCGGCGTGCAGGAGTTCGCCGACTATGCGCTTTACGGCTGGGCAATGTCGCGATTCAGCGGCGCATGGACCGCACTCAAATGCATGCACGAAACGGTGGAATCGACCGGTGTGGTCGACGCCAGTCTCGACCGCATCAATATCGTGACGCCGGACGACTTCCGCATGCCCCAGGGCGGCCTGAACATTCGTCTGTCCGACTCCTTCCTTGGCCAGGAAGCGCGGCTCCATGACTTCAAGCGCGACGCCATGCTCGCTTTCGTGCGCGCCAACAAGCTCAATAAGATCATCACGACGGGCGGTAGGTCGCCGAAGATCGGCGTCATTACGACCGGCAAAGCTTATCTGGACGTACGCCAGGCGTTCGACGAACTCGGGATCGACGAGATCAAATGCAACGACCTCGGCCTGCGGCTGTTCAAGATCGCCTGCGTGTGGCCGATCGGTCGTCAAGAGTTGGCCGACTTCGCGCAAGGGCTCGATTTCATCATCGTGGTGGAGGAAAAGCGTTCGCTGATCGAAGTGCAGGTGCGCGAGGAACTGTACGGCACATCAAATCAGCCGGTCTGCATCGGCAAAAAGGACGAACAAGGCAATTGGCTGTTCCCGGTCAAGGGCGCGCTCGACCCGAACGATATCGCGATCTGCATCGGAGAGCGGTTGCTGCGGTGCGGCGCCAATGAAGAGCTGGCCGCCAACGTAGCGCGGTTGAAGTCAGCGCAACGCGCGCTTTCCGAAACCACTGATATCGCCCAGCGCATCCCTTATTTCTGTTCAGGCTGTCCGCACAACACATCCACTCGTGTGCCAGAGGGCAGCCGCGCTTATGCTGGTATCGGTTGCCACTACATGGCGCAATGGATGGATCGTAAGACGCTTGGCTATACGCAGATGGGAGGTGAGGGTGCCAACTGGATCGGCGAGGCGCCGTTTTCCAGCCGCGGACACGTTTTTCAGAACCTCGGCGACGGCACCTACAATCACTCAGGTTATCTTGCTATCCGCGCGGCGATCGCTTCCGGCGTCACGATGACCTACAAAATCCTGTTCAACGATGCGGTCGCGATGACCGGTGGACAGGCGAATGACGGCGGGCTGACAGTGCCGCAGATCGCTGCACAAGTGGCCGCCGAAGGGGCGAAGCGCGTAGTCGTTGTCACCGATGAGCCCTGGAAATATGCGAGAGGCACCGATTGGCCGCGCGGATTGACCGTGCATCATCGCGATGAGCTTGACGCTATCCAGCGCGAGTTGGCGACCGTCCCCGGCGTGAGCGTGCTCATTTATGACCAGACTTGCGCGGCCGAGAAGCGCCGCCGTCGAAAGCGCGGTGCGTTTCCCGATCCCGACAAGCGGGTGGTCATTAATGACCTAGTTTGCGAGGGCTGCGGCGACTGCGGCGTCAAATCGAATTGCGTATCAGTGCAGCCGCTGGAGACCGAATGGGGCCGCAAGAGGACCATCGATCAGTCGAGCTGCAACAAGGACTATTCGTGTGTAAAGGGCTTCTGCCCCTCGTTTGTCACAGTACACGGGGCAAAATTGAAGAGAGGCGAAAGCGTTGCGCAGCCGGACAGCTGGCCCGCGCTATCTGCGCCCGACGTGCCGCTGCTCAATCATCCCTATGGAATTATTGTAACCGGCATCGGCGGCACGGGTATCGTCACGATTGGCGCTATCGTCGGCATGGCTGCGCATCTCGAAGGTAAAGGTGTCGGCATTATCGATATGGCCGGTCTCGCGCAAAAGGGCGGTGCGGTATCCAGCCACATCCGCATCGCCAATACCCCGGAGGACATCCACGCCATCCGTGTCGCCGCCGGCGGCGCTGACCTGGTCCTGGGCGGCGACATCGTTGTGGTCGGCGCCAAGAAGGTGCTCGGCGCCATGAAAGCTGGCAGTACGCGCGTGATCGTCAGCACGGCCGAATTCCTGCCCGGCGACTTCACGCGCAACGCGGACTTTTCTCTGCCGACCGAGCGACTCAAGCGCGCCATCATTG
>DASSLE010000123.1:0-3112 GCA_035689725.1 Pseudolabrys sp. | reverse complement strand
CGCGCCGGCTACCGCCAGATGTTTTTTCTGACGCGAGATCACGCTGCGCCACCAGGCATCGCTACGATTCCCAATTGGGACCACCTCGCCACTGCCCTCGTGCTATCTCAAAAAGCGCCGCTCATCATTGCGCCTGCAACGATCCTCTCTGAAACCAATTGGCTCGAACGGCTGGCCGAGACGCGGATTGAACCGGCTGCCTTGGCAACGATACCGAACCGGATCGTCATGCTCGCGGCCGGAGCGGTACCTGACGCACTTGCGGTACTGCACGCGGAAGGCGGGGCATACGACTTAGCGGCTGTGCAGGATCGACTGACTCGTCGCTTTGGACCGCCAGCGGCAATTCCGGTCGGGATCGATCCGATGGTCGTGGTGACATCGATGGACGTCAGCGTCGCGGAACGGCGGCTGCTGCGCTCACTAGTCAAGGACACTGACGGGTTCATGGCGCGGCACGTCGAGCGGCCGATTTCTTTGCAAATTGCGCGCCGCCTGGCGGCCACTGCTATAACGCCGAATCAAATCACCATGGTCTCGGTTGCCATCGGCTTATTTGGCGCGCCCTTTTTTCTTTCCGCGCTCTGGCCCTGGCAGACTATCGGGGCTCTGTTGTTTCTCGCACATTCGATCCTCGATGGGTGCGATGGAGAGTTGGCCAGGCTGAGATTTCAGGAATCGCGATGGGGTGGGGTTCTCGATTTCTGGGGGGACAATGTTGTGCACATCGTCACCTTTGCATGCATGGCCGCCGGTTGGAGCCTGTCTGCCGCCGCGAGCTGGCCATTGTTGCTCGGCGCTGCGGCAGTCCTCGGTAATCTGGGATCGGCTGCCTTCGTTTATTGGCAGCTGATGCGCGTCAAGGACGACAGCGGTCCGCTCTTTACCTCGGTTTCCACGACGCCCGACCGCCGTCTGGCGCGACTGCTCGACGCTGCGTCGCGCCGCGATTTCATCTATCTCGTGCTTATCCTTGCGCTGCTCGGCAAGTCGAACTGGTTTCTGCTTTTAGCCTCGCTGGGTGCACCGATATTTTTTTTCCTCTTGGTATTTCTTGCAATGCGCGAGCGACTTCCGAACGTACCGACGACATCCGGTGCCTAGTCGCCGAATGGCAACCGGGCACCGCCCGCGGCGCTTGACCGCTGGGCAAGGTCGATCAACTGAGCACACAGCACCGCCTCGTCCAGGTTGCTTTTATCGCCGCCCGTTGCCGCAATCCGGAAGTCCTCGACCACCCCGATGAACCAATCGGGATGATGCGACCCTTCAGATAAGGATGGCGGACAGGACCAGCGGCGCTCCATCGAATTCGATCTGAGAATAACACTGTCATCGACGACATTGATGTGGCCTTGCTCGCCCTCGATCTCGATGTGATTGGAGCGCTCGTTGGCGGCCCAGGTCAGATAGATGTGGCCGCTGCCGGAAGTCAGATCCAGAGTCAGAGTTGCCGTGTCTTCGAGCGGCCATTCATGAAAGCGGCGCGTTTCGAGTTGGGCAGCGATACCGTGGGGAGCACCGGCCCAGCGTAAGATGCAATAAAGCGCATGCCAGCCGTGATCGAATAGGATGCCGCCGCCTGCTATCGCGGGATCAACGCGCCAGTTTTTGCCGCCGTCGGGGGTGAACGCGACCGCAGGCTGAGTGCGCAAAGTCCGCCAACGAACGGATCGAACGGTGCCAATCGCGCCTTTAGCGATTAGCGCTGAAATCTTGAGGCAGATCGGCGCCTTGAGCCAATTGTGAACCGTATGCACAATGCGCCCAGCGCGCGCTGCAGCCGTCGCGACGACCTGGGCATCTCCTGCCCGCGTAACCAAGGGTTTCTCACAGAGGACATGGAGACCCGCGTTCAGCGCTCGTTTGATGAACGTTGCATGGCTGCCCGGTGGTGTGCAGATGTCGACGAAATCGAGCGTTTCGCTAGACAACAAGTCGTCCACGCTCTCGTACCACCGCCCTTCGGGACACGCTCCGAGAAAGACCTCGCGGCGCGCCGCAAAGGCATCGGTCGCAGCGACGATCCCGACATCATTGCAAGATTGCCAGCCGGGTAGATGACCTTGAGCCGCGACGTTTCCGAAACCAATAAATGCGCCCCGCAGCACGCGTCGCCGCCTCAGTCGAGGCCGAATTGGCGCGAGATAGCGGCGAACGATTGGTCGAGGATATCGATGCCGCGCATCGCTTCCTCCTCGCTGATAACCAGAGGCGGATTAATACGGATAACATGTGAATACGACATCGTTATCAAGCCACGCTCCAGCGCCTCGTGGAAAAGTGCGCGGGTGATGGTCTTATCCAGCGGCACCTTGGTCTTGCGATCGACAACCATTTCAACGCCGATCATCAGACCACGTCCACGCACGTCGCCGATAAAACGGTATTTTTTCTGTAGCCCCTTGAGTGCGTCGAGCATTAGCGCGCCGACCCGGGCCGAATTTTCGACCAGCTTTTCATCAAGGATAGCCTCGACGGCACCCAGGCCAGCGGCAGCGGCAAGTGGATTTCCGCCGTAGCTGGACGAACTCCCACTCGGTTCACCGAACGGCTTGGCGGACATGCGTTCAAACGACGACGCGACAGCACTCAGGGGAAAGCCGCCGCCTATGCCCTTGCCGATCGTCATGACGTCGGGCTTAAGGTCGAACTGTTCGGACGCCCACATCGTTCCTGTTCGGCCAAAGCCAGTCAGGATTTCATCTGCGATCAGCAGCGCTCCGAATTCATCTGCGATTTCCCGTACGGCACGAATGAAGTCGTCGGGCGGGATGACGTTGCCCGCCGTACCCTGCATTGGCTCCAGGATGATCGCCGCAACCTCGCCCTGCGTATCGTTCTTGATCACGTTGCGCAGATGTTCCGCACAAGCGAGGCCGCAAGACGGATATTCAAGCTTCCAGGGGCAGCGATAACAGTTGGCATAAGGCGACAGGTGCATCCCGGGCGGAAAGGGCCCTTGGTGGTTGCGATAGCTGCCGCCGAGAAGGCCGATAACACCTGCAGTCTTGCCGTGGTAGCCGCCCCAGAATCCGACAAACTCGAATTTCTTGGTGACCGATTTGGCAAGACGGAAGGCAGCCTCGACCGCTTCTGCGCCACCTGAGAA
>DASSLE010000122.1:0-8281 GCA_035689725.1 Pseudolabrys sp. | reverse complement strand
GGGTTCGATGGTCGGGACTACCGAGGGCGCATCAGTGACGGCGACCGCCTCCGGCACCGAAGGCTCATCAAGTGCAAATGCGGGATCGCTGTGGGCGGCCGCGACCATTGCTTGCGCCGCTTCGGCACTTTCTTGTGCCGGCTCTGCATCGCTACCAGCGCGGCTCATTCCTCGATCGGGCCGAAGCACGCTAGGAGATCCTTGTACTTCGGACTCGTTGATTGCGCCATCCCGCAGCGGCTGTCATTTCGTGCATAGTGTTCGAAGCGTCCGCAAGCCATGTCGTCTTGCAGCGCGCGCAACGCACGCTACGGCCGGCCGGGCCGAGAGAGGCCGGCTCGCTCATGTACGAGGTTGAACAGCTCGGACAGGCAATCAGCATGGGATCGATGGTATTTTGGGTATTCAAACCTACCAGCCGTTCCGTTAATGGATCGGAAACCATGGCAACCCCCGAGCCATGGGATGAATTGGTGGAATCCGACGCCGCGGCTATGGCGGCGCCGTGATAATCTTGTAAAAAGCGCAGTTCCGGAAGGTTGTGCGGGCCGGGGGGCGGCGTTCCGTGCGCATCCGAGGACCACGACCGGGCAGTCATTCGACGGTCTTTAACGGGAATTTGTCGGAGAGGGGTGGGTGGTCCGATTCGAAAATGTGGGTTTGCGCTACGGGCTGGGGCCCGAGGTCCTGCGCGACCTCACGTTCCGCATCGACCCACATTCTTTTCAGTTCCTCACCGGTCCTTCCGGCGCCGGGAAGACCTCACTGCTACGGCTGCTATTCCTGTCAATGAGGCCGACACGAGGATTGATCACCCAATTCGGCCATGACGTCGCGACTCTTTCGCGCGATGCAGTTGCGACACTGCGCCGCCGTATCGGTATCGTATTTCAAGATTTCCGTCTGCTCGATCATATGACCACTTACGAGAACGTCGCGCTGCCGCTGCGAGTGATGGGCCGTCCAGAGGACAGTTACCGCGATGAAGTGATCGAGCTGCTGAGTTGGGTCGGGCTTGGCGAGCGGATGTGGGCACTGCCGCCAGTGCTCTCTGGCGGCGAAAAGCAACGCGCCGCAATTGCGCGCGCGGTTATCGCACGACCGCAATTGTTGCTTGCCGATGAACCCACAGGAAACGTCGACCCCACTCTGGCGCAGCGACTGTTGCGACTTTTCATCGAGCTCAACAAGTCAGGTACGTCGGTAGTAATTGCAACCCACGATATCGCGCTGATGGACCAATATGATGCGCGCCGGCTGGTCTTGCACGACGGCCGGCTGCATATTTACGACTGAGGACTTGCGATGGCGGAAATCGGCACAGGCAGATTGACTACGCCATTGCGCATCCCGGCGGAGCCACTGCCGCGCTTCGAGACACCGCTGGTACCACGCAATTCGATTTCCGGGCGTGCTCTCGTCGCTGTCGTTGCGATCATGACCTTTCTTGCGTCGCTGACTACTGGCGCGGCTGTGCTGGTGAGCAAAGCCGCGGGCGAATGGCAATCTGATATTGCGCGTGAAGTGACTATCCAAGTCGTCCCCGCGCCTGGCCGCGATCTCGACGCCACTGTCGACAAAGCGGTATCGGTCGCGCGCGCATCCAGCGGTGTCGTAGAGGTGCGGCCTTATTCG
This sequence comes from Pseudolabrys sp., assembly GCA_035689725.1. Classification (GTDB taxonomy): domain Bacteria; phylum Pseudomonadota; class Alphaproteobacteria; order Rhizobiales; family Xanthobacteraceae; genus Pseudolabrys. The sequence continues at coordinate 6,646 of DASSLE010000122.1, read as the reverse complement.
AAAGAGGAATCCGCCAAACTGCTCGAGCCTTGGCTCGGCAGCGGGCTCTCCCTCAGCGAGTTGCCTGTGCCACGCCTGATTGTGGTCAAGATCGCAGCGGACGCAACGCCAGACCTTGCGCAATTGAGACGTATGCTGGCCGATCAGGTGCCGGGTGCCATGCTGGATGACCATCGCGGCTGGATTGATCGCATGCGCGCCATGGCTGGCACAGCGGTCGCCGCAGGCATCTGCATCTTAATTCTGATGTTCGCTGCGACCATATTGTCGGTCACCTTTGCAACCCGTGGTGCGATGGCAACCAACAAAGCGGTGATCGAAGTCCTTCATTTTGTCGGCGCGAAAAACGGGTTCATCGCCGGACATTTTCAGCACCATTTTCTAGTACTCGGTCTGCAGGGGGGAATCATTGGTGGCGGTGCCGCGATGATCCTGTTTGCGGTCGCTAGCATGATCAGTCGGTGGTTTTCCGGGACCGCGGGCGGCGATCAGACGTCGGCTCTTTTCGGTTCGTTCTCCATTGGTGTTGCTGGCTATGCCGCTGTGCTCGGTCAAGTCCTGCTGATCGCGGCGGTGACCGCCTTAACCTCGCGGCGAACGGTCAACAACACGCTTGAAATGATCGACTGACATGTTTGCTGGTGTTGCTCGCTGGATCGGGTTCCTGACCATGGCGGCCGGTGCCACCGGGCTCATACTGCTCGCGGGCGGATTTGTCCGGTTTGTCTCCAGCATCGCGAACGATGAGGTGTCGCTCGAGAGCAGGGCGGACGGCATCGTGGCGCTTACCGGCGCCGCCGGCCGCATACCCGATGCAATTGAATTGCTCGCGACCGAGCGCGGCAAGCGTCTTTTGATCACCGGTGTGCACCGCGCGACAAGTTCGCGGGAAATCGCGCGAATCACGCCACTCTATTCCAAGTATTTTACCTGCTGCATCGACCTCGATCGCTCGGCACTCAATACGTTCGGCAACGCGCTGGAAACCAGGCGCTGGACACGAGAACACAATTTTAATTCCTTGATAGTCGTGACCTCCAACTGGCACATGCCGCGCGCTATGGCCGAGCTTGCTCACCAGCTACCCGACGTGACGTTGATCGCTTACCCAGTGATCTCCGAAAAGGTAAAGTCGGAGCCATGGTGGTCGAATACAGATACTGCACGGCTGCTGTTGGCAGAATACTTGAAGTATCTGTTCGCGCTCATGCGTATGCACCTTGATCCCGACGGTGCAATATAGGGGGCGCTGTCAGTGACCATTCTCGTTCGCTCGGTCGCCTTTAACGTGCTGTTCTATCTGAACACGCTCGTCTATCTGATTGCCGCGCTGCCCACCTTCTTAATGCCCTATCGCGCCATCATTGCGGTGGCGAAGTCATGGGGCCGCACAAATCTTGTACTATTGCGTGTGGTCGCCGGGATCGATTGCGAAATTCGTGGGCGCGAGAAAATCCCAAAGGGACCAATCATCGTCGCCGCCAAACACCAGTCGGCATGGGAAACGTTCGCGCTGCTGCCACTAATCGACAATCCGGTGTTCATCCTCAAACGTGAGTTGCAGTGGATTCCGATTTTTGGCTGGCTCACTATCAAGGGCCGAATGGTGCCGGTTGATCGCGGCGGCGGCTTGCAGGCTCTCGCTGCCATGATCGAGCGTGCGCGCATCGAACTGGCCGACAATCGGCAACTTATCATTTTTCCGGAGGGTACTCGGCGGCCGGCCGGTGCCGAGCCACGCTACAAAGTCGGCGTCGCGCATCTTTATGCGGCCGAAGGCGTGCCATGCATTCCGATTGCGCTCAACTCTGGACTGTTCTGGCCGCGCCGGTCGCTAAGGCGCTTTCCTGGCACAGTGGTGGCAGAGATTCTTGACCCGATCCCGCCGGGACTTGGCAAGGAGGCATTTTTCGAACGCCTGCAAAGCGACATTGAAAGTGCGACGGTGCGCCTGATTGCTGAGGGCCGAGCGAAAATGGGACGGTGAGCCAATTCGCAGGCGCGAGCCTGCTGTGTCAGCTGGTGGCCGACTCATGCACTCCTTTGAGCTGTTCGGCCAGCACGTGCAAATCGGCGTCTCGGATACCAAGGGCTTGCAGCTCTTTCACCGCCGCCAGCACGTAATCGCGGCAAGCACCCGACCGGCCGTGACCCTGGCGAGCGTGGTGCAGTTGCTCTGCAAGGCTTAGTCGTCCGGCATATTGGCGGTGGCCACGGTCGACAACGTAGCAAAGCGCGTGCACGCTTTCTTGCGGGTCATCGTCAAGCCAAACCCTGCGCCAGGCCTCGCGATAGACCCGAGTGACCTGTTCGCGAGCGCGCAGGTATTCGATTGTTTTTAATCGCCGTGCGGAGGCCACGCGGTACGCTATGCCCCGGCAATTGCCGCCGCGATCGAGGCCGAATACCAGGCCAGGCTTTTCCGGAGTCCCGCGGTGCACGAACGAGTAGACACAAAGCGCGCGATGGGCGCCTACCAGGCGTGCGTCACGCCGCTCGAGAAAATCGAAGCCGGGCCGCCACATCAGCGAGCCATAGGCGAAGACCCAGAAGTCCTCATTGCTTTGAGCGGGAGGTGCGTTCATCGTGGCAGGGAACGGACCACGGCGTTGAGGAGACTTGCGTCCGCCTAACAGGATGCCGGTTCCCCTGCAACTCACCCGCGGGCTTGGGCGCAGAAACGCCTTATTCGGCGGGTTTTGAATTCAAATGATGGGTAATCCAACGGGACTGCAGTCGCGTAGTCGAACCGGACTTCGCTACACGATTCTACTTTTTATCGTGTTGGCACTGGTGGCCGGGTGGACCGGTTTTTGGAAATTTGCCTCCGGCAAGGCCCTGGAGACGATCGAGGACTGGCGTGCGCGAGAGGCCAAGGCAGGGCGAATCTATAACTGCGGTTCGCAGACTGTTGGTGGATACCCGTTCCGCATTGAGGTGAACTGCGAGAGAGCCTCAGCACTGTTCCGCAGCAACCAGCCTCCGGTTGAGCTTAAGGCTAGCAGCCTGGTGGTGCTGGCGCAGGTCTATCAGCCGGCCTTGCTTATCAGCGAATATCACGGCCCACTCACCATTGGTGAGCCCGGAAAATTGCCGGATATCGTGGCTGACTGGAAGCTTGCGCAATCGAGCGTGCGCGGGACACCGGCGGCACCCAGTCGCGCGTCGCTCGTATTCGAGCAGCCGGCAGTCGATCGCATGAACGGCGGCGATCGCCAGAGCGTGTTGCGCGCCAAGCATTTTGAAATTCACGGCCGTATGGTCGAGGGCTCAGCCGCCGATAAACCCGTCATTGAGATCGCGTTGCAGCTCGATCAGGCATCAGCGCCGACACTGCATCCAGCCGCTGCGCAACCAATCGATGCCAACGTCACGGGGGTCCTTCGCGGTTTGAACGATTTTTCGTCCAAGCCTTGGTCTGTACGTTTCCGCGAGATGCAGGCGGCGGGTGGCCGCATCGACATCACCCAGGCGCGCGTGCAACAGGGCGAAATCCTTGCGGTCGGCGGCGGCAGCCTGTCGATTAACGGCAATGGCCGGCTCGAGGGCCAACTGCGCGTCACAATGGCGGGGCTGGATCAGTTCCTTGCCGCAATCGGCGCGCAGCAGCGGGTGCAAAGCTCGTCTAGCATGGACAAGCTTGTCGGTGCGCTCGACCGCCTTGCGCCCGGTCTTGGCGATGTGGCGCGTCAGCAGGCGGGCGCCAATATTGCGCTCGGCATCAACATGCTCGGCGAGCAGACTACGCTGGAAGGCAAGCGGGCGGTAACGCTGCCGCTGCGTTTCACTGACGGTTCGGTATTTCTCGGACCGATCCCAATTGGCAATACACCCGCGCTGTTCTAGCCTTTTTCCGACGCGTACGGCTTCGGTAGCGGTTCCAGTCCCGAATGCGGACGGCCGAAATCCGGTGCTGGCGAATCCTGGCCGATGTCGACGATGCCCTTGCGGATCGCGCGTGTACGAGTGAATTGCTCGAACAACGCGTCGCCGTCGCCTTTGCGGATCGCCTTGGTCAACGCCGAGATATCCTCATTGAAGCGGCCGAGCATCTCCAAGACCGCCTCCTTGTTGGCCAGGAACACGTCGCGCCACATCGTTGGGTCGGAGGCGGCGATGCGCGTGAAGTCGCGGAATCCGCCGGCCGAGAATTTCAAAACTTCCGAACGCGTTACCGTCTGCAATTCGTCGGCAGTTCCGACTATCGTGTAGGCAATCAGATGTGGCAAATGGCTGGTAATGGCGAGCACCAGGTCGTGATGGTCCGCGTCCATGGTGTCAACATTGGCGCCGAGCAAGCGCCAGAACGCGGCGAGTTTGTCCACCGCCTTGGTGTCGGCGCCCTTGGGAGGCGTTAGGATGCACCAGCGGTTGACGAATAGTTCGGCGAAGCCGGCATCCGGTCCGGAATACTCTGTGCCTGCAACGGGATGCGCCGGAACGAAATGCACGGTCTTCGGCAGATGTGGGCCCATGTCGCGCACGACTGCACCTTTCACCGAGCCGACATCGGAGACGATTGCGCCGGCGGCAAGATGCGGGCCGATCTCCTTGGCCACAGGGCCACAAGCGCCGACCGGGACGCAGACGATGACCAGATCGGCGCCTTCGACCGCGGCGGCATTGCTTTCCACCACTTGGTCGGCAAGACCTAGCTCGGCGACGCGCCGGCGCGTCTGCGGCGAACGTGCAGTCGCTACGATTGTGCGCGCTGAGCCTTGCGCTCGCGCTGCCCGCGCAATCGAGGAGCCGATCAACCCGATGCCGATCAGCGCCAGGCGATTGAAAAGGGGACCGGGTTTACTCATGCCGGCTTTCCCATGAATTCCTTGAGCGCCTGCACCACCAGACGGTTGGCCTCCTCAGTGCCCACACTCATTCTCAACGCATTCGGTAGCTTATAGGCACCGACTTGGCGCAGAATGAGCCCACGCTTTGTGAGGAACGCGTCAGCATCCTTGGCGGTGTGGCCCTTGCGATCGGAAAAGTGGATGAGCAGGAAATTCGCAATGCTCGGCGTCACCTTCAGGCCGAGCTTGCCGATTTCCTCGGTGAGCCACGCAAGCCAGTGTGCGTTATGCGCGCGCGCGCGTTCGACATGTGCGCTGTCTCGAATGGCGGCGATACCCGCCGCGATGGCCGGAGCATTGACATTGAACGGACCGCGAACCCGATTGATTGCATCAACGACATGCGCTGGCCCATACATCCAACCTAGCCGCAGAGCGGCCAGTCCATAAATTTTAGAGAAGGTACGCGTCATCACCACGTTGTCCGTGGTGGCGACCAGCTCGATGCCGGATTCGTAATCATTTCGCTGCACGTACTCGGCATAGGCGGCGTCGAGCACGAGTAGGACGTGCGGCGGTAGCCCTTTGTGCAACCGCTTAACCTCGTCGAACGGAATGTAGGTTCCCGTTGGATTGTTCGGATTAGCCAGGAACACTACCTTCGTACGCGGCGTCACCGACGTAAGGATAGCATCCACATTGACCGTGTAATTCGTCTCTGGCGCCACGACCGGCGTTGCTCCCGCGGCGAGCGTTGCGATCGGATAGACAAGAAAGCCGTGGGTCGCGTGAATGGCCTCGTCGCCGTCTTTGAGATAGGCGCGCGCGATCAGATTGAGCAAGTCATCGGAGCCCGCACCGCAAACGATACGATCGGGATCAAGGCCGAACGCTGCACCGATCGCCTCGCGCAAGGCCAAAGCCGAACCGTCGGGATAATCTTCCAGATGCTCGCCGGCTGCACGATAAGCCGCGATTGCGTTCGCGCTCGGCCCCAATGGCGTCTCATTGGAGGAAAGCTTGAACACTTTGGCAACGCCGGGCGCGCTGCTCTTGCCCGGAACGTAGGGGGCGATATCGAGCACGCCGGGGCGCGGTTGCGGACGGTTCGCAGTCATTAGCAGTTTTCCGAACGATCAGGCCTTGTCGGCGGCAACCGTATAGCGGGTTGCGTGGCTCCCGACGAGGGCTGCCGAGCGCACTGTGGCGCCAGCCTTAACCAGAGCCGCGCTGATTGACTCAAGGCTCGCATCTCTGGGCAGGCTCACTAGTAAGGCGGCGCCGTCGAAGGCGCGGTCGGGTACGGCGATGAAATCGGCGAGTGCGGACAACGCCTGTGCGGCGCCCACGCCCCAGCCGGAGACACGGATGCTCCATACCGCGGCTTCGGTCGCCATCGCGTCGGCCGCGACCCGGGAGAGCACGAACACCGGCAGGGCCGCTGGGTGGTCGGGGCGTTCGACGAAGGGTAGGCGCGCAATGATCTTAGGAGCGGCATCGAATTCTAGTGCGCTCCACCAGGCGCCCGCCGAAGCGATGTCAAAAGCGGGCACGAGCCCGAGATCACCTTTGGAGGCGGATACCGCAGCGACCACGCCGGCTGCACCCATGTGCGGGATAAACGGAACGGTGAAGCCGAAATGAAAACGGGCAGAATCCCGCATGAGCGCGTCACCCGCGGACAAATCGGCATGTACGGAGAATGGCGCCTGCACGTAGGTAAAAGTTGAGATGATGACGCGCCAAATGCTCTCGACGGTGTCGAGTGGCAAAATGCCTTTGTGCCGCTTGACGAGCCGGCGCATCATTTCAGCTTCGCGCGCCGGTCGGAACGCCGACGAGCCGGCATCCTGGCC
>DASSLE010000121.1:0-10201 GCA_035689725.1 Pseudolabrys sp. | reverse complement strand
AGTTCGGCAGTCTTGGCGCGGATGACCGCCAGGTATTCGTCTTCGTTGGTGGCGGTGTTCTTGGCTGTGCCAAGCTGCATCACCTCGCCTTCCGCGATCACGGCGGCCGCAGCGGAAAGAATATCGAGGGCATGCAGATTGCCGACTTCAACCATCATCTTGAACGCCTGGCCAAGCAGGAAATCGCCCACCAACACGCTCGCCTCGTTACCCCAAAGCATGCGTGCAGCAACTTTGCCGCGGCGCATGTCGCTTTCATCGACCACATCGTCGTGCAGAAGCGTTGCCGTATGCATGAATTCGACCGCGGCGGCGAGTTTGATGTGGCCGTCGCCCGAATAACCACCGAGCCTGGCCATCGCTAAAGTGAGCATCGGCCGTAGTCGCTTGCCGCCGGACGAAATCAGATGGTTGGCGACCTCCGGGATCATGGCAACTTCGGAGCCTGTGCGCGACAGGATTGTCGAGTTGACGCGTTCCATGTCCGGTGCCACCAGTTCGGCCAAACGATCGAGCGAGGCGGGGTTCGGACTTTCAAACGGAAGGACGACGGCCAAAATTCATCTCCGACGGTGAGAAAACGCGAGCATAGAAACGCTATGCTAATGGGGCAAGTGCGCTAGATTGTCGTATCAGGCCCATTTTGACGAGGCCACAGTGGGCAATGAGACTGGATGACTAAAACAACCCTCGTTGCCGCCCCGTAATTCCATCTGCGTGAGCCGGACATAGGCCTATGCGCGAACTCATTCGTACAAATGATGCGGTCCTGGTCTCAGCGGTGGTAGCCCTGCTGGAGGGTGCCGGCATTCGTCCGTTGGTGTTTGACCAGAATATGAGCGTGCTGGAAGGCTCACTCGGCGTCCTGCCGCGCCGCGTACTGGTTGCGGAGGGCCATGAGTTGCGAGCGCGGCAGCTTCTGGAAGATGCCGGTCTCGGCCATGAACTGCGTTGCGATGAGAGCTGAGAGCGAAACAAGCGAAGACGCCATTCTTGGCGGCAAGCTTCGCATACGCCAGCTATTGCGCGGCCACCGTGTCGGCCATGACGCAATTCTGCTGGCGGCCGCGACAGCTGCGCGTGCAGGTGACCAGGCGGTCGATCTCGGAGCAGGTGTCGGTGCCGCTGGCCTTGCGCTCGCGGCGCGCATTCCCGAGCTGAAAGTTATTCTGATCGAGATCGACCCAACACTGTGTGCGCTTGCAACGAGCAATACATACCTCAACCGGCTGAATGACCGGGTGAAAGCGCTCGCGCTCGACGCAGAGGATGTGAGTGCCCTAAAGGCAGCCGGGCTCTCTCCGGGAACCTTTGAACGCGTATTGATGAATCCACCATTCCATGACGCGCGGCGCCAGAATGTCTCACCCGATCCGCGCCGCCGCTTCGCATATGTGGGTGCGCCCGGATTGCTGGCGCGCTGGGTTGGCACCGCCGCATGGCTATTGAAACCGCGCGGTGTCCTTACGCTCATTTGGCGAGCGGATGGACTGAACGAAGTGTTCGGCGCACTGCGGCCGGCATTCGGCGATATTGCCGTGCTGCCGGTGCTGCCGCGACCGGGCGCGCCGGCGATCCGCGTGCTGGTGCGGGGGGTGAAAGCCGGCAGCAACGCGCACCTCGACTATCCCGCCCTTACGCTCAATGATGAACGCGGTCAGCCGACCGAGGCTGCCGAAGCCGTGTTACGAGGGGGGAATACGCTTAACATTGCGGCGACGTAGGCGCTGTGGCACTTGTGCCTAAGCTCTGCGCCGTCCGGGCATAAATTCGCGCCAACGCCTGGCCTCCAACTGGCGCCGCACGCGGCCCAAATTCTCGTCGCTGAGGTGCGAAAGGCCAATAACGCTGCCGATTAACAGGAACAGGAGTGCGATCTTGGGATCCATTAATCCGCCTCTTCAAAAGCGCCGGCACCTAGTGCGTTGCAAAAAGCATTCCAAAGTTAAAAAATAGGCAACACGGGCACTTTCGAGGCAGATCGCCAAAATCTGATACACCGCGGTGTCGAGCCACTAATTTGCTTCTCGCTCACGTGGCGGCGGTCAACCTTTGACTTAAAGGGTAGGCGCTGCCTATCTGAATGAAATGGCCAATCCCCCAAATCCTTCCCAACCCAATCTTGGCAAACGTTTAATCGGTTCACTCGCTTGGGTGGTGCCGCGCCGGTTCCGCAGCGACATACCCGTGGTGCCAGTGGTCCGTCTTACAGGAGTTATCGGGGTCGTCACCCCGCTGCGCACAGGATTGCTGCTATCGACGATTGCCAAATCGCTGGAGCGTGCTTTCGACGTGCCGCGTGCGCGCGCCGTGGCGCTGATAATCAACTCACCAGGCGGTTCACCGTCGCAGTCGCATCTGATCTTCCGGCGCATCCGCCAACTCGCGGAGGAAAAGAAAATCCCCGTCTTAGCGTTCGTGGAGGATGTCGGCGCTTCCGGGGGTTACATGCTGGCCTGCGCCGCCGACGAGATTATTTGCAATGATTTCTCGATCGTCGGATCGATCGGCGTGGTTGGCGCTTCTTTCGGCTTTCACGAGCTCATGGAGAAAGTCGGGATTGAGCGCCGGCTTTATACCTCCGGCGACCGCAAGGGCATGTTGGATCCATTCTTGCCGGAGAAAGCGGAAGACGTAAAACGGATCAAGGCGATCCAACAGGACATTCACGAACACTTCATCGCGCTGGTGAAGGAACGCCGCGGGTCCAGGCTGAACGGCTCAGACAAGACACTGTTCTCGGGCGAATTCTGGGTAGCACAGAAGGCGATCGAGCTCGGACTTGCGGACCGCATTGGCGATCTTCGATCGACCTTACGCGAACGCTACGGCGAGAAGGTGCATACGCCGCTCATTTCCGCTGGGCGCACGCTGTTCGGCCGGCAGCTGCCGGGCGTCAGTGTCGCCGAAGCGATCGTACGTCAACCGGGCCTTGCCGATGATCTCATTTCCGCGCTGGAAACACGCGCGCTGTGGTCACGGTACGGACTCTGACAATCTCCACTCATTAACCGCGCAAGCAGTTCCTACTGCACAGGCTTGTTGCCAAACAATTTTGCAACGGCGGCAACCTGCTCGCGCTGCTGCGCGATCGAGGCGGCGAATTCGGTGGCGTTGCCAGGGCTGACGATTTGCCCAGTCGCCGTCAGCCTTTTCACGAGTTCAGGATCCGAGGCAGCGGCACGGATATCGTCGGCGATCTTGTTGCGCACCTCGTCCGCGATCCCGGGCGGTCCAAATAATCCGACTAGGCCGTCGAATTCGAGCGACGGATAGCCTGCTTCGACTGCAGTCGGAACGCTGGGGATTGCTGGGGCGCGTTCGTGATTGGTCACCGCAAGCACTTTCACGGTTCCAGCTTCCACTTGCGGACGCACGATCGCGTAGGCGGGCATGTAGACCTGGATCACTCCGGCCGTCAGATCCGTGACGGCTCCGGCCGGGTTCTTGTATGGCACTTTCGCCATCTTGAGTCCGACGGTGTGCAGATATCCGGCAAAGACGAAATCGGTAAAGCCGGTGGCGGTGGTCCAGTTCAGCTGGCCGGGCTTGGCCCGCGCCAGTGCCTCCAGTTCTTTCAGCGAACTGACGTTCAGCGAGGTTGGTACGCTGACCGCAACAACAGTCTTAGAGATTCGCGCGATCGGGATCAGGTCGCGCGGGTCATAAGGCAACTTGTCGTGGAAGTAGGGATGTGCCGTGAATGAGCTTACCGGCGACACGAGTAATGTGTGATCATCATGCGCGCTCAGGAAGCTGGTGATGGCGACCATGCCATCACCGCCCGGGCGATTTTCCACGACGACTGGCTGACCCCAACGCGCGGATAATTTGTCGGCAAACAGGCGTGCGCCAATGTCGACGCCGCTCCCCGGTCCGAGCGTCACGATGAAATGAACCGGCCGGTTGGGCCAAGTGTCCGCCGCGGCGCACGATCCGGACAAAAGCGGTAACAATGCAAGGGTAGCGGCGACCAAAGTCGATATGGCCCAACCGGCCTTCACAGGGCCGCTCATGGCTCCGCTCCTCCACAGGCCGGCCTTCAAGGCGATGGCCGTTACGGTGCCTCAGATGAATAAATCCCGGCTAAGCTTAGCCGATCCGCCGCAAATCCCAATGGTCGAAGCGTGTCACGGGGATGCCAGCGCGTGCTCCGCCTGCGGCATACTTGCGCGAAACGAGATCCGCCCCGAAAATGCCGCCTTCGCAACCGACCTTCCGGTTTCGATATCCGATCGGAGCTGCCTATGCCGTCGTTCTTGCTCTCGCCGCTACTGAAGTGGTCACTCGCCGCATTGGGCGGTGCCATGATCGTGCATTGGGCGGTCAAGGAAGCGCGCCGGATCAATGAGGAGCTCGATCAGGCCAGGCGCGTGAAGGCGAAAATTAGCGACGCCGAAAATCGCCCGACGCTTCGCCGCGATCCAATGACAGGCGAATACCGGCTCTAAAACCTGGCGATATTGGTCGTCGACTAGCCGATCAACGGTCGGCCACGCCTCGATGCCCGCCGACCATAGCGCCGAAGAACAACAAGATCAGTACCCAACCAATGAGTTGAAACTCGACCACTGGTATTTCCCCTACGCGACCATGCTTTTTTCTTCTCGGTCGCGTGGGTATCAGCCGCCATTCAACATCGCGTAAATGGACCTCGACTTGACCCTCTTTGGGGCCGCCTCTAGGGTCGAATCTATTCCCGTGCTTAAGAATCAGTATCTTTCCGATGGCTGAAGCCAAACTTCGCGCCAGCGACGACCTGCATCAAGGCAACCTGGACCCATTACGGTCATTCCAGGGAATAATTCTTGCGCTGCAGCAGTACTGGGCGAATTGGGGCTGCGTCATATTGCAGCCTTACGACATGGAAGTCGGGGCGGGGACTTTTCATCCGGCCACGACGCTGCGTGCGCTCGGACCAAGGTCCTGGAACGCCGCATATGTGCAACCCTCTCGTCGTCCGAAGGATGGCCGCTACGGCGAAAACCCAAACCGGTTGCAGCACTACTACCAATTTCAGGTGATCCTCAAACCGTCGCCGCCGGACATTCAGGATCTCTATCTCAATTCACTCAAAGCCATAGGCATTGATCCCAAGATCCATGACATCCGCTTTGTCGAAGACGACTGGGAAAGTCCGACGCTGGGTGCATGGGGGCTGGGCTGGGAATGCTGGTGCGACGGCATGGAAGTTTCGCAGTTCACTTATTTCCAGCAGGTCGCCGGTTTTGAGTGCGCGCCTGTTGCCGGCGAACTCACTTACGGGCTCGAGCGGCTGGCGATGTATGTGCAGGGCGTCGACAATGTCTTTGACTTGAACTTCAACGGGCGCACCGACGAGAAGAAAGTCACTTATGGTCAGGTGTTTCGACAGGCGGAGCAGGAATATTCGCGGCATAATTTCGAATTCGCAGACACCACGATGCTGTTTGAACAATTCAAGATGGCGGAAGCTGCGTGCCAGAAATATCTCGCCGCGGGCTGGGCGAACGGCAAAAAGGAGCGCCATCTGATGGCGCTGCCGGCTTACGACCAGTGCATCAAAGCCAGTCACGTCTTCAACCTGCTGGATGCGCGCGGCGTAATCTCGGTCACCGAACGGCAGAGCTACATTTTGCGCGTGCGCGAACTGGCAAAGGCCTGCGGCGAAGCCTGGCTCGCGACGGAGGGCGGAGGAGCGGAATGAGCGATCCGGAAATCGGCGGCCGCGAGCCGATCGCGGTTGAAGTCGAGGCCCGGCAAGATTTACTGGTAATGCGGCTGCGGGCGCACCAAGCACCAGCCGTTTTGCGATGGGTCGCACAAGGTGACCGCCTTCGAGCCGATCGAATGCCAGGCTGAGAAAAACGGCAAGGTATTCTTCTGCACATGCAAGCGCAGTGGAAAGAAGCCGCTCTGCGACGGCAGCCATAAAAAGCTATAGTCCAGTCACAGGGGGCGCCCAAAGATCGTGCTGCTTTGGGGCATTTTACTCATCGCTGCAGCGATCCTCCGGCGGCGGCGGTGGCGGAGGGGGCTGGTAAAGTCGGCGGCGCGCGTGACAGCGGCGGGCCACCTTGCTAGGCAGACCGCGCCACCCAATGTTCTCACGCTTTGGCCGAAATGCCCGACCTGCTTCTCGAATTTTTGTCTGAGGAAATTCCCGCGCGCATGCAGGCGCGCGCGGCTGAAGATTTGCGCAGGCTCGTTGTCGACCGATTGAGGGAACAAGGACTATTGCCCGAAGGGGCCAAGGCATTTGTCACCCCGCGTCGCCTTGCGCTCACGGTGCATGGGATTCCGGCGAAACAGCCGGACGTGAAGGAAGAGAAAAAAGGCCCCCGTGTCGGCGCGCCCGATAACGCCATCAGCGGTTTTCTGAAAGCCGCAGGCTTGAAATCGATCAGCGAAGCCAACGTGCAGTCCGACAAGAAGGGCGATTTTTACGTTGCGGTGATCGACAAGCCGGGCAGGCCGGCAGTCGATGTCATCAAGGATGTGCTACACGCAACAATCGCAACGTTCCCCTGGCCGAAATCGATGCGCTGGGGCGCTCGTTCCGCGACGCCAGGCGCCTTGTCATGGGTGCGTCCGTTACATTCTATCGTCTCAACCTTTGGTCCGGAGACCGAAGAGCCGGTCGTTGTGCCGCTCGATATTGATGGCATCAAGGGTGGCGACGAGACGCGTGGCCACCGTTTCATGGCGCCCGCGCCAATCAAGGTGAAACGCTTCGATGACTACGTCGCCAAGCTGGAAAAGGCCAAAGTCGTGCTCGATCCGGCGCGTCGCGCCAACATAATCCATGCTGACGCTAAGAACCTCGCCTTTGCGCAAGGCTTCGAGCTTGTGGAGGACGATGGCTTGCTGGCCGAAGTTGCCGGACTGGTCGAATGGCCGGTCACGTTGATGGGGACCTTCGATCAGGCCTTTCTATCAATCCCCGGCGAAGTCATCCGCGCCACCATTCGCAACAACCAGAAATGCTTTGTCCTGCGCGACCCGCAAACGGCGAAGCTCGTCAACAAGTTCATCCTGGTCGCCAACGAAGAGGCTTCCGACGGCGGCAAAGCGATTGTCGCCGGCAATGAACGCGTGATCCGAGCTCGGCTCTCGGACGCTAAATTCTTCTACGACACCGACCTGAAGACTCGACTGGAAGACCGGCTGCCGAAATTCGAGCAGATTGTTTTCCACGAGAAGTTAGGCACCCAGGCCGAGCGCATTGCGCGCATTGTGGCACTCGCCGCGCAGATTGCGCCCGTCGTCGGCGCCAAGACGGCAGAGGCCGAGCGGGCTGCGCAACTGTGCAAGACCGACCTTTTGACCGAAGTGGTCGGCGAATTCCCTGAACTGCAAGGTCTGATGGGCCGTTACTATGCTGAGGCACAGGGCGAGGATGAGTCGGTCGCGCACGCAATTGAAGATCACTACAAGCCGAAAGGGCCGGACGATCTTGTCCCGGGCGATCCGGTGGCGATAGCGGTAGCTCTGGCCGACAAGTTCGATACGGTCGTTGGCTTCTGGGCGATCGACGAAAAGCCTACGGGCTCGAAGGATCCTTACGCGCTGAGAAGGGCGGCACTGGGAATTATCCGGATCGTTGTCGAAAACGAATTGCGGTTACCACTGCGCGCACTTTTATGGGGGCACTTTGGCTCGGTCGCGCGTGATGAAGCGCTCGCCAGCGCTATCACAATGCTGCATCCCCTGAACGAACAGATCGCCAAGATCAGCGCGAGCGATATTGAGCTGGCCGTCAAACTCGAAGTACTCGTTTCCGAGAAAACCAAGCAGGTAGCCAAGCCGCTGCTTGTACAAGCGCATACTTATCTGCGTCAGACTTACGACCTGATCGCATTCCTCGCCGACCGTCTGAAGGTGCAACTCCGCGAACAAGGCGCGCGACACGATCTGGTCGATGCTGTGTTTTCGCTGTCCGGACAGGATGATTTGCTGATGATCATGCGCCGCGTCGAAGCGCTCGGAAAATTCCTCGACAGTGATGACGGCAAGAACCTGCTCGCCGGCTACAAGCGCGCGACCAATATCATTCGCATAGAGGAAAAGAAGGACAAGCGCGACTATACCGGCGCGCCTGAGTCAAAGCGCTATCAATTGCCTGAAGAAAAAGCGCTGGCGGAGGCAATCGACATCGCCATAAAGGAAGCCTCCGGCGCCGTTGCCAAGGAGGACTTCGCTGCTGCCATGCGCGCGATGGCAAAGCTTCGCCCCCACGTCGACGTTTTCTTCGACAAGGTTACGGTCAATGTCGACGACATGGCCTTGCGCGAGAACCGGCTCAAGCTGCTCAATGAGATACGTGAGGCAACCCGTGCCGTGGCGGATTTCTCGAAGATCGAGGGGTGATTCGTCACCCTGACGCGGCCGCCGTAGGCGGCCCTCGAAGGGCGACGGCCGAGGCCTGTCATCCTTCGAGGCTCACCGCTACGCGGCTCGCACCTCAGGACGACGGATGCGGCGCTAACGGCAGGCGGAGCTCAAGCCACCACCTTGTCGTTTCAATTCCATTGTCGATCAGCAGGGGAGTACCGACCATCGGTATTGCGCATTTGCAGCCTATTGTCGCACTCGTCGCCGGTATTCTTATTCTGGTCATTCCGCGGCTGCTCAACATCATCGTCGCCGTCTATCTGATCCTGGTTGGCCCACTCGGCATAGGGCTTTTCCGTTAATTCGAATTCCGGACTTGCGCCGGGCCATTCGGCGGTGCTTTTAAGGGCCGTCGTCCCACCAACGTTGCTTGACCTATGGCCAAACCAAAACGTTCGCGTATCAGCGTAAAGAGCAAGAAACGGCCGGTGCGGAAGGCGTCCCGGCCCAAGCCGAAATCGGCTGCCGGTCATTCCAAGGGCAAGTGGGTCTACGGCTTCGGTGGCGGCCGCGCCGAGGGCAAGGCTTCCATGCGTAACCTCTTGGGCGGCAAGGGCGCCGGGCTTGCCGAGATGGCCAATCTAGGTCTCCCGGTCCCGCCCGGCTTCACGATTACCACTGAGCTCTGCACCTACTATTACGGGCACGACAGGCAGTACCCGAAGGACTTGCGCGCTCAGGTGGAGAAAGCGCTGGCACAAGTCGGCCGCCTCACTGGCAAGACGTTCGGTGACAAATCCAATCCACTGCTGGTTTCGGTGCGCTCGGGCGCCCGCGCGTCAATGCCCGGTATGATGGACACGGTGCTCAATCTCGGTCTCAACGACGAGACTGTTGAGGCGCTCGCGAAGAAATCCGGCGACCGGCGTTTTGCCTATGACAGCTACCGCCGCTTTATCACCATGTATTCGGATGTGGTGCTCGGCGTCGGCCACGAGCATTTCGAGGAACTGCTGGACCATCACAAGGAGCGGCAGGGTTACAGCCTCGACACTGATCTTTCCGCCGATGATTGGGCCGAGCTGGTCGTGCGTTACAAGAAGCGCGTCAAGGAAGAGCTGGGCCAGGATTTCCCGCAGGAGCCGCACCAGCAGCTTTGGGGCGCGATCGGGGCCGTGTTCGGCTCCTGGATGAACCAACGCGCCATCACATATCGCAAATTACACAATCTCCCGGAAAGCTGGGGCACGGCGGTGAATGTGCAAGCCATGGTGTTTGGCAATATGGGCGACACCTCGGCAACCGGCGTTGCCTTCACCCGCAATCCGTCGACCGGCGAGAAGAAGCTCTACGGTGAGTTTCTGATCAACGCGCAGGGCGAGGATGTGGTGGCCGGCATCCGCACGCCACAGGAAATCAGCGAGACGGCGCGCAAGGAGGCGGGTTCCGACAAACCGTCAATGGAATACACACTGCCGAAGGCCTATAGCGAGCTCAAGCGCATCTACAATGTTCTCGAGCGCCACTACCGTGACATGCAGGATCTCGAGTTCACTGTAGAGCAGGGCAAGTTGTGGATGTTGCAGACGCGCTCCGGCAAGCGCACTGCCAAGGCCGCGCTCCGCATCGCCGTCGAGCTCGCCAACGAAGGACTGATTTCAAGGAACGATGCGGTGCTGCGCGTCGACCCGCTCGCGCTCGATCAGTTGTTGCATCCGACCATCGATCCGCGCGCGCACCGACGCGTCATCGCCACCGGCCTGCCGGCTTCGCCCGGCGCTGCCAGCGGTGAGATCGTATTTTCGCCCGACGAGGCGGCGCAGCTCAAGTCCGATGGAAAAAAGGTTGTCCTGGTGCGTGTCGAAACCTCGCCCGAGGACATCCACGG
>DASSLE010000120.1:0-3484 GCA_035689725.1 Pseudolabrys sp. | reverse complement strand
TACTCAACCAATCTCGACCAGATGTTCTGGCTGCGGCTGCTGGCGGGCCTTGGCATCGGCGGCGTAATTCCCAATGCGGTCGCCATCAATACGGAGTCCGCGCCACGCAAATTGCGCGCCACGCTTGCGATTATCGGTGTTGGGTGCGTACCGCTTGGCGGCGCCATTCCGGGTTTTGTGGCCGCCGCGCTCGTGCCGCAATATGGCTGGCAGATCCTGTTTCTGATTGGCGGCATCGTGCCAATCGTCATTGCTATCGCTGCGCAGATCGGGATGCCCGAATCGATAAAATACATGGCGCTACATGAAAGCCAACGCAGCAAGATGGAGCGTTTGATCAATGCCATCAGTCCTGGATACCCGGTGTCACCGAACGCCAAATTCGTTATCGAGGACGAACAGCAGTTTCCCGGGTTCAATCCAGCGTACCTATTTCGTCAAGGGCTTGCGCTGATCACGCCGTTGCTCTGGTTGCTGTTTGCGCTGAACTTGATGGGTTACTTCTTCCTGATCAGCTGGACGCCGACACTGATGACGGCGGCCAAGCTGCCGCCGACGACCGTGGCACTTGCCGGCGCGAGCCTGCAGGTGGGCGGCACCGTCGGGGCGCTCTTGCTCTGCTGGTGGCTGCAACGGCACCGATTCCTCGCCATCGCAATTATGTTCGCGATTGCCGTGCCAGTGGTTGGTTCGATCGGCTTTGCCGGCCTGACGTCCCAGGCTGCGTTGCTGACCGCGACTTTCTTTGCCGGCTTCCTGGTGCTGGGCATTCAGTCCGGGATCAATGTCGTGGGCGCACTGATTTATCCGACCTCGCTGCGCGCCAATGGCTCGGGGTGGCAATTGGGCCTTGGACGCATCGGGTCAATCGTCGGCCCGTTGGTGGGGGCGCTGTTCGTCGGCATGCCGGTGCAGCAACTCTATATGTGGTCGGCGCTGCCATTCGTGGCCGGAGCGGTCGTCTGTTTCGCGGTGCATCGGCTCAATACCGCGCGTCTCGCAGCGCATCCGGAATTGGTTAAAGCGCAATAGCTGTCGTCTTGCGTCAAAACGGCTCGTACGCGCGCAACGCAGGAATGACTTTCTCGCCGAACAGGCGGATTGAACGCATGAGATCAGCCTCGGGCAGGTCCGAGAAATTGAACTCGCCCATAAAGACATTGAACAGGCCCGCTTGTGCTGCCGCGTTAATTTTCCTGGCGACCGTATCCGGCGAACCGATGAAGACCAGCTCGTGCTTCATCAGGTAGGCCGCATCGAACAGATTTGCCATGATCTCGGATGCACCCGGCTCGCCGCGGCCGATGTATTTCTTTGCGTGCTCGCGCACGCGCTGTTCGAACGTTTCGCCAGGTTTCGGAGGCGGCAGAAAGCCTTCATAGGCGCGTGCCGCGCGTGCCAGTGAAATGTCGAGAGCTTTCTCGTCAGTGTCGTCCACGTAGACGATCGTGCAATAGGCAATCTTTGGCGGTTGCGGCCAGCCGGCTGTCGCCCAGTCGGCGAGAAACTTGCGATAGCGCGGTGCCGCGTCGGCGCGCGGATAGACTAGAAAATATCCGGGATTGATTCCACGCCGCGCGCAGAATTCAAGCGTTTGCGGGTCGCGGCTCATCATCCAAAGCGGCGGGTGCGGCTTTTGCAACGGTTGTACAGCAAGCTGTGCACCATCCGTGTGGTGAACGTCGCCGTGAAAGGCGAACGGCTGCTTTTCGCCATAGGCCGCGCGCAGGTATTCGACAAATTCGAGTGTCGGTGATTTGCGCAGATTGTAGTCGAGACCGAAGGGCTTGAAATAATCGGGGTTGATCCCCGGAACAAGCCCGAGCTCCATGCGCCCACCGACTATCTGATCAACGAGTGCAATTTCCTCCGCCAGACGTAGCGGATGGTACAACGGCACGACATAACCCATTGGGCCGATGCGCATCCGACGTGTGCGCGCCGCGGCCCCGACCACATACAGACTGGGCGATGAAATCCAGCTTTCGTCGGGGCGAAAGTGATGCTCGACGCAGAAACTGTAATCGAAACCGAGTTCGTCACATAACTGAAGCTCGCGCCATAACTCCTCATAGCGTTGGTGCGGGGTCATGCCTGGCTTGCCCCAGATATGAGAAAAATGGGCAAACTTCACTAATGTAATCTCCTCAAGTCCCCGCATCGGGCCGTTTGGGGCCTTCAAAGGCGGGCAGCGCATGTCTATGTTTGCTACAGTGGAGGACACCACTATGGACAACAAGACCCGTACCGAACTGGAAGCCGCAGTCTACCGGCGCCTGGTCGAGCACCTGCGTTCACGCACCGACGTGCAGAACATCGACTTGATGAATCTCGCCGGCTTCTGCCGCAATTGCCTCTCGAACTGGATGAAGGATGCTGCCGACGCCAAGGGCCTCGCCATGAGCAAGGACGAGAGTCGCGAGATCGTCTACGGCATGCCATACGAAGAATGGCGCAAGAAACACCAGAAAGAGGCCTCGCCGGAGCAGAAGGCGGCATTCGAAAAGTCTAGCCCTGGACACTAGTTGTCACCGTTTGCTTGTGAACAGCGTGGATGACGGCGTCCTTGCCTTGACCTGAGGGCATCCAATTCAGAAAGCTTCTTGGCAAATGGCGGAGATGATCCGCCGTGCGTAGTCAAGGAGACATCGATGCCTTCCACCGCCGCAGCTGTAAAAGAGCAACCAGCCACCCGCTTCGCCAAAGATCAGCTGAAAGCTTTCGTCGAGCGCATCGAGCGGCTTGAAGAAGAAAAGAAGGCGACGTCGGACGACATCCGCGACGTCTATGCCGAGGCGAAAGGCACCGGATTCGACGCCAAGGCGCTGCGCACTATCGTGCGTCTGCGCAAGTTGGATACGGACGAGCGCCGCGAGCAGCAGGAAGTGCTCGACACTTACCTGCACGCGCTCGGAATGGCGAACTAGGAAATTAGCGCAGCGACGCGGTCGTCTGCAGTGCGAAGGTAGTGGTAGCCAGGAACACCACCGCAGAGCCGCTAAAGCGGCTGGCTACCATGCCGAGTTGCGGATCGGCCGAAAACGTCATCGCCACCGACATAGAAGGTTTGTAGAGAAGTTCATTCAGCGGTCGCATGTCGACCGCGCCAAGCCGCGTCGCAGTCATGTAAGTGCTGAAGCTTGGCGTAAGCACAGCTGCGCGTAGCCAGGGGCTATAAACACGCTGCTCAGTGTTCGCCAAGGCCGCCGCCAATGGGGCCTTCTCCACGACAGTGGTGCTGCCCTGTGCCGGCATGACGCTCGCTTCTTTCGGCAGATGTGGCAAACGCGAGCCCATCGGGCGGGTCCGGGCCGGCGCAGGTGCTTCGGATTCAGTGGCATAGGCGAGGGCGGTACTGCCAGTAGAGTTGGGTTCGATACTAGCGGTGTCATACGGTGTGGCCATCGCTGTGGGCAAATTCGGGCTGGTCTGCACCGCACCTCGCCAGTAGCCGCGATTGTCGAACAGGTTGCCACCGAGCGAC
>DASSLE010000119.1:0-17288 GCA_035689725.1 Pseudolabrys sp. | reverse complement strand
GGAAGGCGAGAACGACGATATTTCGAGCGTCGGCCAGACTGAGGCCGCGCACGCCCTGTGCGTCAATATTCCGGACGAGCACAAGGTGCACTATGTGCAGCCGGCGGTCGGCCATTATGGCGCGTTCAATGGTTCGCGCTTCCGTGCCGAGATCGCTCCACGCATTGCCGATTTCGCTTTGTCACACAACGGCGGACGCGCCCTGCGCTCCGCTTTGAAGGTCGTCTCCCAGCGTTGATCTCGCGCTCGCACGTGTGATTGTGGCACACTGGCGGCCCGCTCTGATTCTGGGTCGACGATGTCCAGACCGCTGCGAGCCTTGCTCTTTCGCCGCACCAATGAACCGTCAGCAATCACAGTCGATTTCGACGGCGAGATCTATATGGTGCGCGTTCGCCGTCATCGGCAGGCACGCCGCTATACGCTGCGCATCCACGCGGCGAACCGCGATGTAATCCTCACTATGCCGCCGCGCGGCAGCGTGAGGCAGGCGAAAGAGTTTGCGGAGAAACACGGCGCTTGGATTGCGGCGCGGCTCAGCCGGCTCCCTGAGGCCGCACCCTTTGCGCACGGCGCTTTGCTGCCGTTGCGCGGACGCGAACACCGCATTGAGCATCGGCGCGTTGCGCGAGGCACGGTCTGGGTCGAGGTGCGCGCGAGTGAGCAACTTCTCTGTGTCGCCGGCGAAGAGCCACATTTGCCCCGTCGGGTGCATGACTATCTCAAGCGTGAGGCCAAACGCGACCTGGAAGTGGCGAGCCGGCAGGCGGCGCAAGCGCTTGGCGTCGAAATCAAGCAGGTGTCGGTGCGCGACCAGTCGAGCCGCTGGGGTTCGTGCTCGTCGACTGGCGTGCTTTCCTATTCCTGGCGATTGATTCTTGCCCCGCCGTTCGTGCTCGACTATCTGGCTGCCCATGAAGTCGCTCATCTGATCGAGATGAACCACTCGCGCCGGTTCTGGCGGCTGGTTGAGCGCATCTGCCCGCATATGGGCCGCGCCAAGGCTTGGCTCGATGCTCACGGCGCCGATTTGCATCGCTACGGTTTCGACACGCGTTTATAAAAAATTTTTAGCGGAACCATCGACCTATGTTGCGTCCCGGCACTTTCGCGCTCACGGCTTTGCTTGCGGCGTTGAGCGCGATCGGTCCGCTAACCACCGACATGTACCTGCCGTCACTGCCGGACATCGCACGACAGCTGGATGCCTCGACCGCGCAAGTGCAATTGACGATTTCCGCCTATCTGATCGGTTTTGCGGTCGGGCAGATATTCTATGGCCCCGTGTCTGACCGTCATGGCCGCAAAACGGTACTGATTGCTGCGATTGTGCTTTATTGCGTAGCGAGCCTGGCTTGCGCGCTCTCGACGTCGATCGAAATGCTGATCGTGGCGCGCGCGTTTCAGGCGCTCGGCGGCTCCGGTGGTATCGTGCTCACGCGCGCTATCGTGCGCGATATTTATTCGGGCGCCCGCGCCGGGCGAGAGTTGTCGCTCATCGGCTCGGTGATGGCGCTGGCACCTGTGCTGGCGCCAATTGCGGGCGGGTTGGTACAGACCGGTTTCGGTTGGCGGGCGACATTCCTCACTCTGGTCATTATTGGATTGCTGGGTGCCGCAATTGTCTTGTTGCTGCTGCCAGAAACCTTAAATGCGCGCGCGGCCGAGCCGGTGTCGATGCGATCGATGTTTCGCTCCTATCGCGTGGTCGCGCGCAACCCGTCCTATCTGGCCTATCTCGGCATCGCCTCGGCGAGCTACGCCGGTTTGTTCGCGTGGATCTCCGGCGCGGCATTCGTCCTGCAAAATCTCTACGGCCTTACGCCGTTTGATTTCGGCGTTGCGTTCGCGCTCGGCTCAATCGGGTACATGACCGGCTCGGCCCTGGCGGCACGGATGGTAGTCAAAGTGGGGCTCGACGGCATGCTTGGCATCGGCGGCTGTGCCTGCGCCGCCGGCGGCCTTGGGATGGTGGTGGCGGTAGCGTTCGGGTTGACTTCTTTCTTGTCGCTCGTGCTGCCCGTTGCGGTTTACCTTGCCGGCCTTGGCATGGTGCTGCCGCAGGGCATTGCCGGGGCGATGACGCCGTTTCCCGAGCGCGCCGGTGCCGCTTCCTCCCTGTTTGGCTTCGTGCAACAGAGTGCCGCTGCGCTATGTGGCGCGGCGGTGGGCTGGTTCTTGGGTCAAAGCGCCTGGCCACTCGCCGTTGGCGTGGCAGCGATGGGCTGCGCGACGCTGGGGTTGTGGCTGACGACGCGGGGCATCCGACGCGCAGCGACCAAACATTAAATTTAGCGGCGACCGAACAGACTGTTGAGCAGCCAGCCGTCGAGGCCGCCGCTGCCCGTGGTCGCCGAATTGTTGGCTGCGACTGGCTGCACAGGCGCGGCTGGCGTCGGTCTCGATCCGCCGACGAACAGTTCTGAGAACAAATTGCCGGTTGAAGTACCCGGCAGACTTGCGACCGGTACTCCTTGGTGCGCGCCGCGCATGAAGCGGCTCCAGACTTCCACCGGCAGGCTGCCGCCGGTTACGTGCTTGGTTGGCGTGCCGTCGTCGTTCCCGAGCCAGACTCCGGTAACGAGGTGCGCGGTGTAGCCGATGAACCAGGCATCGCGGAAATCTTGTGACGTGCCCGTCTTTCCGGCTGCCGGCCAGCCGGGCAGTGTTGCCTTCTGCGCGGTACCGATGGCCAGTGTTTCGGCCATCATCGCGTTCATCATCGTTACGTAGTGCGCGTCGACAACGCGCCCAAACTGCCGAGCGCTGCGCGCGTAAAGTACCTTGCCGTTGGAGGCGGTGATCTTCCCGATCACGTGTGGCACGAGCGCAAAACCACCATTGGCAAAGGGCGCATAGGCCCCGACAAGTTCCAGTACCGAGACTTCCGAGGTGCCGAGTGCGATCGAAGCATTGGGCTCGAGTTTTGAGGCGATACCGAGCCGGTAAGCCGTGCGCACCACCGCCATTGGCGTGACTTCCAGCGTCAGACGCACCGACACCGTGTTGAGCGATAGCGCAAGCGCCTTGGTCAGAGTCACCGGCCCAAAATACTCGTGGCTGTAGTTTTCAGGCTGCCAGCCTTTGATCTTGATCGGCTTGTCCTCGCGTACGGTATCGGGGGTAAGACCGTGCTCGAGCGCGGTGAGATAAACGAATGGTTTGAAAGCTGAGCCAGGTTGGCGTTTTGCGGCGACCGCGCGGTTGAACTGGCTGTCGGCGTAATTGCGCCCACCGACCAAAGCGCGTACCGCGCCATCCGGCATCATCGCTACCAGCGCGCCTTGCGCGACGCCGTTCTTGTCGCCCTTTTGTGCAAGTTCTTCGTTAAGCGCCTTTTCCGCGTTAACTTGCAGGGTCGCGTCGATCGTGGTCTGCACCACGATGTCCTGATCCACGTGGCCGAGCGTGTCGTTAAGTGCATCCATGACCCAATCGGCCACATAGTTCACCGAGCCGGTATTGGCCTGCGCCATGATGCGCGGCGGATGCGTCACGGCCACGCGCTCTGTGGCGCCGTTGATGAATCTGAGCTCTGCCATAGCGCTGAGCACGACCTGGGCGCGCTTTTCAGCGCCGTCGAAATTGCGCGTCGGTGCAAGTCGCGACGGCGATTTCACTAGCCCGGCGAGCAGCGCCGCTTCGGCCAGAGTGATATGTCGCGCAGATTTTCCGAAATAGCGCTGCGAGGCCTGTTCAATGCCATAGGCGCCGGAGCCGAAATACACTCGGTTGAGATACATTTCGAGAATCTGCGTCTTGGAAAATTTGCGCTCCAGCCAAAGCGCCAGGAGCACTTCCTGGAGCTTGCGGTTAATCGTGCGTTCCTGAGTTAGAAACAGATTCTTGGCGAGCTGTTGAGTGATAGTGGAACCGCCTTGAGCGACGGCACGATGCAGGACGTTGGCGACGAACGCGCGTCCGATACCGAAGGGGTCGACCCCGTAGTGCTCGTAGAAACGGCGATCCTCGATGGCGACGAATGCCTTGGGCACATAATTCGGTATTTCTTTTAAAGGCAGCGGTTCGCCGGAGAGATCGCCGCGGCGGGCGAGCGAGCGCCCCTGCATGTCCACGATCTGGATCGATGGCGGGCGCTTGGGAATTTCTAAGGACTGGATCGGCGGCAGGTGCGCGCCAACCCAAGCCACAACGCCGATGCCGCCAATCGCGAGCCAGAGGCCGACGACCAGGCTCCAGTATGCAATCCGGCCAATGAGCGAACGTATATTGCGGGCAGGGCGCTTTTTGCGGGTGCGCCGTTTGCGAGCCTTGGGCCGCGGCTTTTCGGCCGCGTCGGGCGCCGGGCGATCGCCGGCGGAAATGCGCAAATCCGGGCCGCTGTCGAACACTGGCTCGCGGCGCGTGCCCGCTTGTTCCCTTTTCGACGCCATTACGCGACCCGTTTCACGCCGGCGGATACAAAGCGCCGGCCCCCCAAAGGCACGCTAAGCGGGTCGATTTAAGGGGTCGTTAAGCGGAATTTTGACCCCCGGGTTACGATCGTGATCTTGATCAATGTTCGGCCGGCGGCATTTTGCTATGCGATTCCACGACCTTACCCTTGGATTTAACGAATGAACGCTGGCAGTCCTTCGCGCCCGCAACTCAAGATCCGGCGCGTCAATCTCGATACCGGGCGCGAAAACGTGGTGGTGATGTCACGCCGGTCGAAGGCGTTGCGTCCGGAAGTTTTTCGCGGCTTTAGCCGCGTCGAGCTGCGCTGCAATTCTAAAACGCTGCTCGCGACCTTGCTGATCACCGATGATGGCCTCGTCGGCGTCGACGAGATCGGGCTCTCCGAGCCGGCCTTCCGCCGCTTTTCCGAACCGGCCGGTAGCCTGGTCACCGTCACGCCGGCGATTCCGCCCGACAGCCTCGACGCGGTGCGCGCCAAGATTCAGGGCCACGCCCTGAGCGCAGACGAGATCACGGCCATCGTCGACGACATCAGCCATTATCGCTACTCCGACATGGAGATCGCAGCGTTCCTGATCGGCTCGGCCAGCTTCATGACCAGCAACGAGCTGCTCGCCTTGTCGCGCGCGATGGCGCAGGCCGGAACGCAGCTCAAATGGAACCAACCGATCATCGTCGATAAGCATTGTATTGGCGGGATTCCCGGCAACCGCACTTCCATGGTGGTAGTGCCGATCGTCGCCGCGCATGGGCTGACTATCCCGAAAACATCTTCACGCGCCATAACGTCACCGGCGGGCACGGCCGATACGATGGAAGTGCTGGCGCGCGTCGATCTTGGCGTAGACGAGATGAAAGAAGTGGTGAATGCGTGTCACGGTTGCCTGGTCTGGGGCGGCCACGTCAATCTGTCGCCGGCCGACGATATTCTCATCTCGGTCGAGCGGCCGCTTAGCGTCGATACTCGTGAACAGATGGTGGCCTCGATCATGTCGAAGAAGCTCGCTGCCGGCTCAACGCATCTGTTGATCGACCTTCCAGTCGGTCCTGCCGCCAAGCTCACGACCGCGATGGAGGCGATGCGGTTGCGCAAGCTGTTCGAGTTCGTCGGCGATCATTTTGGTATCGCGGTGGAAGTGATCACGACCGACGGGCGCCAGCCTATCGGCAATGGCATTGGGCCGGTGCTGGAAGCGCAGGACGTCATGACGGTGCTTTCGAACGCGCCGGGTGCGCCCGTCGATCTGCGCGAGAAGTCGCTGCGGCTGGCCGCCCATCTGCTCGAATACGATCCGGAGCTGCGTGGCGGAAGCGGCTATACCCGGGCACGTGAATTGCTCGACAGCGGCGCGGCGCTCAAGCAAATGCACAAAATCATCGACGCACAAGGCCCGTCGGCTTGCCGCACCGATCTCGGTACTCTGACCGCCGATATTCCAGCTCCGCAAGACGGTGTGATCGCGGCGATCGACTGCCTCCGACTCAACCGGCTGGCACGCAGTGCCGGCGCGCCGATCGACAAGGGCGCTGGCATCAAGATTTTCAAAAAGATCGGCGACCGGGTTGAGAAAGGTGAACCGCTCTATCGTATCTATGCCTACGACGCCCCTGAATTCGAACTTGCGATCGCCGCGACCAAGGCCGATACCGGTTACGTGGTCGGCTCGCGATCGGACAGCGGCGGGTCGAAGCCGTGAGTGAGGCCGTCATCCAGGCGTTGCCGCTGGCAGTCAAGGACGCGGCGCGCCTTGCGTCCCAGCTCGGAATTTCGATGCACGAGATCGACCTGCATCAGTTTCCGGACGGCGAGCTGCGCGTCACCGTGGGAGCTGCCGCGGCGACCACTATCATCTATGCCCCGCTTGATCAACCGAACGATAAGCTGCTGGCGATACTGTTTGCGGCGGAGGCTCTGCGGCGCGAGGGCGTGCTCCGGCTGGTGCTGGTGGCGCCGTATCTTTGTTACATGCGCCAGGACGCCGCTTTTCACAAAGGCGAGGCAATTAGCCAGAAGGTCGTCGGCCCATTGCTTGCGAGCAGCTTCGATCGCGTTATCACGGTCGACGCGCATCTGCATCGTACGAAAAACATCGAAGATATTTTTCCGGGCATCGAGGCCGACGATTTGTCGGCGATGCCTGCCATCGCCAAGGCGCTGCATGCTGGCGGCCTGAGCAGCGATACGCTAGTGGTCGGGCCCGATGAGGAATCTGGCTCCTGGGTTGGCGATCTGGCGGGCCGACTCGGGCTCAAGCACGTGGTGGCGTGCAAGACGCGGCGCGGCGACCGCGCGGTCGAAATCGCCTTTGCCGATCCGGCCTTGTTCAGGGGTCGGCCAGTACTGCTCGTCGACGACATCGTGTCCTCGGGCGGCACACTGATCGCCTGCGCCAAGACGCTCGTAGCGGCAGGCGCCATGGCGGTCGACGCCGTCATCACTCATGCACTGTTTCCGCCAGAAATGACGCAAGCCTTCTTGAGCGTAGGTCTGCGTTCGATCCGCTCTACGAGCAGCGTTCCACATCCGACCAATGCCATCGCGCTCGACGACGTTCTCGCCGATGCCTTGCGAAAGGAAATCTGCGCATGAGCGTCACGTTGCGCTTTTGCGGGGCGGCCCGCACCGTGACTGGCTCGTGTCATTTATTCGAGACCCGAGCAGGACGATTGCTGGTCGACTGCGGCTTGTTTCAGGGACCAAAAACGCTAAAGGCGTTGAACTACAGCAACTTTCCCTTCCGCGCGGCCGAAATCTCTACCGTGCTGCTGACGCACGCACATATCGACCATAGCGGGCTGTCGCCAAAGCTGACACGCGAAGGATTCCGCGGGCGTATCATGGCCACACGCGGCACCATTGATCTGTGTTCCTACATGCTACCCGACGCCGGCAGTATTCAGGAATCGGAAGTGGCAACGCTGAACCGGCGTAATACGGCGCGCGGGCGCGCGGAAGTCACGCCGATCTACACGAAAGCGGATGCCGTCGCCTCGCTCGAGTCGTTTCGTTCGGTCGATTACGAGAAATGGGTTCGAGGCAATGCCAGGCGTACGCGCGCGCTATTGGAACGCGGGGCATCTGCTCGGCTCGGCTTCGATTGAACTCGAATTTGCCGGCGAGGGCGCATCCGGCAAGCCATTGCGGGTGCTGGCGTCGGGCGATATCGGCCCCGATGCAAAGCTGCTTGAGCCAGATCCGGAGGCACCAACTGGATTGGACTACGTCATATCCGAATCGACCTATGGCGATAAAGACCGTCCGCCGATCACGCCCGAGGAACGGCGCCAACATCTCGCGGTGGAGGTGCGCGACGCGTACGCCGCTGGCGGCGCGCTGCTCATTCCGGCCTTTGCGGTAGAGCGTACCCAGGAGCTGATTATCGATCTCGTTGACCTGATGGATCGTGGCGACGTGCCGACAGCACCGATTTTTCTTGATTCACCGCTCGCTATTCGTGCCACCGAAGTGTTTCGCCAGTATGCGTCCAGCCTTGAATCCGACGTCGACGTGAACCGCCTGCTCGGTTCGCCGCATCTGCGCTCCACCGAGACCGTGGAGGAAAGCAAGTCGATTGCTAAGCTCGCCGGTTTCCACATCATCATCGCTGCGAGTGGAATGTGCGACGCCGGCCGCATCCGTCATCACCTCAAGCGTTGGCTATGGCGGGCAAATGCCACCGTGCTGCTGACGGGATTTCAGGCGCAAGGCACGCTCGGTCGGTTTCTTTGGGACGGCGTCAAGGCGGTCCGTATCCAGGGCGAAGAAATCAAGACGACGGCGCGCATTCGTCGCCTCGATGAATATTCCGGCCATGCCGACGGGCCCGAACTCGCGCGTTGGATCGCCTCGCGCCGGCCTATTCAGCGTGGCGTGTTTTTGGCGCATGGCGAAGAGCCCGCGCTGGCCGGTCTCTCTGAACGTATCGCTGAGCGCACAGTACCGGCGGCGAAGGTCTTCGTTCCGATTATGGACGACATCTATGAGCTGACCACGCCAGCGCCGACGCCGATCGACGTATCGCATCGCCGCAGGCTCGCACCCGAGGCGGTGGTCGCGCTCGATTGGCACAACGACATGTCGAACCTTATCCTCGATATCAATGAGCGGATCGAAGCTGCCGCCGACGACCGCGTCCGCGGCGTTATCATCCGCCGCTTACGCCGCGCGCTTGAAGTGGAGCAATGATAGTTAGGCTGACGCAGCAGTCTTTGCCGATTTGCCATCCTCGCCGGTCGCGAACAGCGCGATCAATGCGCGCTTGATGGCGGCCTGTCGTGTCGGCGAGTTAATTTGCTCGCCCATCAGGTCGGTGACGTAGAACACGTCCACCACCCGCTCGCCGAAAGTCGCAACGTGTGCCGATGCGATGTTGAGGTTGAGCTTGGAGAGCGTCGCGGTCAGCTCATACAAAAGCCCTGTCCGGTCGAGGCCCGTGACCTCGACCATTGTATAACGGTGTGACCACTGGTTATTGATGGTGACGGCGGGCTCCAGCGCGAACGCGCGGATTCGGCCCTTAGGCGGCATCCGTTTGGTCACCACATCAGGTAGACGCAGTTCGCCGCGCAGAGCTTTCTCAATTGAATCGGCAATTCGATTGGCGCGCCGCTCTTCGTCTTCATCGCGGTCGAATTCGCGCGATAGCGAGATAGTGTCGAGCGCACGACCGTCGGTCGTCGTATAGATCTGCGCATCGACAATGTTGGCGCCGGCCATGGCGCAGGCGCCGGCGATGATCGACAGCAGCCAGGGATGATCTGGCGCAAGGAGCGTGAGTTCGGTCACCCCTCGCTCCACATCGAAGGCAACCGAGGTTGCCAGCCGCTTTTCGGCATCCTCGGTGGCGCGCACAAAATTGGCATGCTCAATCTTGTGCGGCAGATCGACTTTGAGCCAGTAGGCTGGATAGAGCTTCGCGATATAGGCCTCGAGACGCTCGCGAGGCCAATCCTTCATTGCCTCACGGAATTCATTTTGGGCGATCGCCACGCGCTGGGCACGGTTCACTTCCGAGAAGCCGCCGGTGAGCACCGGCTCGGTCTCATAGTAAAGCGTGCGGATCAGCTGCGCCTTCCAACCATTCCACACGCCGGGACCGACCGCGCGGATATCGGCGGTGGTGAGAATGGTGAGCAGTTTCAACCGCTCGGCCGATTGTACCGTCGCGGCGAAATTCTCGATAGTTTTGCGATCGGAGAGGTCGCGCGACTGCGCAACACTCGACATGACGAGATGATTTTCGATCATCCAGGCGACTGTCTCGGTATCGGCGGCTGAGAAGCCCAACCTCGGACAGAACCGCTTGGCCACCCGCGCACCGGCGATCGAATGATCCTCCGGCCGGCCTTTGGCAATATCATGCAGGAACAGCGTAACGTAAAGCAGGCGGCGGTGTTCGGGCAAGATCTTGTGCATCAATTCGTTGGCGAGTGGCGTTTCGTTGCTGCCGCCACGCTCAATCTCGGCGAGTACGCCGATGCAACGCAGCAGATGCTCGTCCACCGTGTAGTGGTGATACATATTGAACTGCATCATGGCGACGATCTTGCCGAATGCCGGCACGAAACGGCCAAGCACGCCGGCCTCGTTCATCCGCCGCAGCACGGTTTCCGGGTCGTTCTTCGAGGTGAGAACATCAAGGAAAAGCTCGTTGGCTTCCTCGTTCTTGCGCAGCTTGGCGTCGATTAGTTTGAGCGAGCGGGTGATCGCACGCATGGCATCCGGGTGGAACGCCAAATTGTGCTTCTGCGCCAGGTGGAAGATCCGGATCAGATTGACCGGATCGCGCTCGAACACGTTGGCTTGGGCAAGCCGAATGCGATTCTTGTCGATCGTGAAGTCATCGCTTTCGGCAAGCTTGCGCCGTTTCACTGGTCGGAATCGTGCCATCACGCGGCTTAGAACGGGGACACTCTTGGCGTGGCTGTCTTCCAGCTCCGCGCACAGGATCGCGGTGAGATCGCCAACATCTTTCGCGATCAGGAAGTAATGCTTCATAAAGCGCTCGACATCCTGCAGGCCGGGATGTTCGGTGTAGCCGAGCCGCACGGCGATCTCGCGCTGGATGTCGAACGACAGGCGCTCCTCGGCGCGGCCCATGAGAAAATGCATGTGGCACCGGACCGACCATAGAAAATCTTCGCAGGCGCGGAAACGCTGATATTCCTGCTTGTCGAATACGCCGCGCTTGATCAGTTCATCCGGCTCGCGCACCCGGTAAACGTATTTGGCGATCCAGAATAGCGTATGGAGATCACGCAATCCGCCCTTGCCGTCCTTGACGTTCGGCTCGACCAGATAGCGCGATTGCCCGCTGCGCCGCACGCGATCTTCACGCTCCGCTAGCTTGGCGGCGACGAATTGCGTCGCGGTGTTGCGCACAATCTCGTCGTCGAAACGCGTCACCAGCTCATCGAATAATTTCTTGTCGCCGAGCAGAAAGCGCGACTCGAGAATGGCGGTGCGGATGGTCATGTCCGCCTTGGCCTGGCGGATGCATTCATCAACCGAACGGGTCGCGTGACCGACCTTCAGCCCTGTGTCCCACAGGCAATAAAGAATCGCTTCCGCGATCGACTCGCCCCATGCGGTTTGCTTGTAAGGCAACAGGAACAGCAGATCGATGTCGGAACCGGGCGCCTGCAAGCCGCGGCCGTAGCCGCCGGTGGCGATCACCGCCATTCGTTCGCCCTCTGACGGGTTTTGCGATGGGTAAAGTTTGCATGCAAATTCGTACAGAATGCCGATGATCTC
Organism: Pseudolabrys sp.; assembly: GCA_035689725.1. Taxonomy (GTDB): domain Bacteria; phylum Pseudomonadota; class Alphaproteobacteria; order Rhizobiales; family Xanthobacteraceae; genus Pseudolabrys. The sequence goes on along the minus strand of DASSLE010000119.1, from coordinate 6,115 downwards.
GTCTTCCATCTGGCACAGCCGTTCGGCGCAACGGCGGCCGTGACGGTCCTTCAATAACAACTGTTCGGCTTTGGCGCGCCCGTCGGCGAGGGCGACTTTCAGCCGTTGCGCGAGCAACGAACGCAACTCGCGCTCCCCGCCGGTGTGGCTCTTGGTCAGTTTTTCAAGTTCGGCGGTAAGCGCGCGCGGGTCGATCAGATCGTTCGAGCCCCGGGCGGGGCGTTCGGACGGCGGGCGTGTGTCGTGATCGAGGGCAAGCGAGGCCATAGGCCATCCCGATAGCGGAGGCCGGGCGTTAAGTCACCCGCCCTAAACAGATATTTCTGCAACCGCATTATTTCGCGGTTTTAGGAAGGCAATTTGCGCCGGGGCTGCCCGGTGATGACGGCCGGCGCGGAGTGTGGTTCGTTGTGGCGACAAAATCCACGGGTCCGGGAGACAAATGACGATGCGCATGTTCCAGGTCTGCGTTTGCGGTCAGCCGTTACAGCTCAATGAACAGCCCACGCCACAGCCGACTGGTAGCGAAGTCCTGTTGAAGGTCCTGGCAGCTGGCGTCTGCCACAGCGATCTGCATCTGGCAGACGGCTATTTCGATCTCGGTGGTGGCAAGCGGTTGAGTCTTGCCGACCGTGGCATGAAGCTCCCGGTAACGCTCGGCCACGAGAATGTCGGCGAGGTGGTAGCCTTCGGTCCCGATGCGAAGGGCGTCATGGTCGGCGACCGCCGGCTCGCGCACCCTTGGATCGGCTGCGGCACCTGTGATCCCTGTCGGCGGGGCGAGGAAAATCTCTGCCGCGTCATGCGCAGCCTCGGGGTATTCTCTAACGGCGGCTATGCCGACTACCTAATGGTGCCGCATCCGCGCTATCTGTTCGACATCGGCGACCTTCCGCCGGACCGCGCGGCGCCGCTTGCTTGCTCGGGCGTTACCACCTTCGGCGCTTTGAAAAAAATCCCGACCCTGACAAGCGAGCCGACGGTGATTATCGGTGCCGGCGGGCTTGGGCTCATGTGTCTTGCTTTACATAAGGCGATGGGCGGCCACAGCGCCATCGTGGTCGACATTGATCCTGCAAAGCGCGAGGCCGCAAAAAAAGCGGGCGCAGTCGCGGTGGTCGACGGCGGCGCCGCCGACGCTTCGCAGAAAATCATCGACATGACGAATGGCGGTGCCTGGGGAGTGATCGACTTGGTCGGATCGTCGCAAAGCGCGCGGGTCGGTTACGACAGCCTGATCAAGGGCGGCAAATACGTCATCGTCGGGCTTTATGGCGGCGATCTTACAGTGTCGTTGCCGCCAATCCCGATGCGAGCGCTAACTATCCAAGGGTCTTATGTCGGCAGCTTGCCGGAGATGAAGGAATTGATCGAGCTTGTTCGCCGCACCGGAGTGCCGCCGGTCCCCGTTGCCACAAGACCGTTGACGGATGTGAACGCAGTGATGGACGAGCTTCGCGCCGGCAAAGTGGTTGGCCGCGTGGTGCTGACGCCGGCTTAGCCACCTTCCCTCATCCTGAGGTGCGAGCGTTCGCGCCTCGAAGGATGACGGGCAACGTCCGGGTCGTCGCCCTTCGAGGCTTGGCCTTCGGCCGAGCACCTCAGGGTGACGGCGAGATTTTCAAACAAGAAGGAAGAAAAGTATGGACGCCAACGCGCTACGCGCCATGCAGGCGCCGGTCAAGGAGCGTTACAAGGGTGAGTTCTGCTCCGGGGATATGCTGCTGGAAGCGCTGGTCGCCTGTGCCGGCATAACCGTGAAGGCGGTAGCGACCGCGCTCGACATTCCGCTGAAGTCAGGAGGCGTATCGGCAGAAAGCGATCTCGACTTCCGCGGTACGCTGGGCGTTGCCAAGGATGCGCCAGTAGGCTTTGCGCAGATTCGTCTACGCTTTGATCTCGATACTCAGGACAAGCTCGATCAATTGGTCAAACTTACCGGACGCTATTGCGTTGTGTGCCAGACCATCAAGAACAGTCCTTGGGTTGATGTGAAACTCGCTCGCCTTTAGCGGCGACAATCTAGTAGCGACGCGGCGACTTGCGCAGCGCATAGCAACGTGATCATGTTCGCCGCGCAAAATGTCCCCCGAACTTTATTTCGCGCTAACGCTGCTCGTTAAAATGGCCATCACCGCGGCTTTCGTGGTGGCAGCGACGGTGACCGCAGAGCGCGTCGGCCCTCTGATCGGCGGCCTGGTGGCGACACTGCCGATCGGTGCAGGACCGGTCTATGTGTTTCTTGCACTCGATCATGACGCGCATTTCATAGCGCAGAGCGCAGTGGCAAGCCTTGCCATCAATGCCGTTAATGTAATCTTCGCGATGAGCTATGCGTTGCTGGCGCAAACACGCTCGCGTGCCGTCAGCATGGCGCTGGCGTTCTTGGTCTGGCTTGTCCTCGCCAGCGGCGTGCTTGCGATCCACTGGACTTTTGTCGGTGTCATGCTGGTAAATGGTGTCGTCTTAAGCGTGTGCCTGTGGCTGGCCCGACCCTTGCGCCATGTGCGCGTCGCTGGATTCCGTACCCAATGGACCGACCTCGCACTGCGCACCGCGCTGGTCGCGTCGCTGGTCGGAGTCGTCGTAACCTTCAGCTTTCAGCTCGGTCCGGGCGGCAGCGGCATCCTCGCAGTATTTCCAGTTGTGCTGCTCAGCATCATGTTCATCCTGCATGACCGCGTCGGCGGGCCGGCATCGGCCGCTGTGCTGGCTAATGCGGTGCTGGGGCTGGTCGGTTTCGCCTTCGCCTGCACGGTGCTGCATTTTTCCGCCGACGCCTTGGGCTCGGCAATTGGCTTAGGTCTTGCGCTCATTGCTTCGGTCGGCTGGAGTTTGGCTGTGCTGCTTGCACGCCGACACGGCGTCGCGGTGTAGCGTCAATGGCGATATTTGCAATTGGGCTTCTGCTCAAAGTCGCGATGACCGCGACCATCGTGGTGGCTGCTTCTGTGGTGGTCGAGCGCAGCGGGCCGTTCATTGGCTCGCTGATCGCCTCTCTGCCGACTGCCGGTGGCGCGGCGATGATCATTCTCGCGCTCGAGCATCCGCCGGAATTCATAGCCCAGAGTGCGGTTGGCAGCCTGATCGCAAACGCAGCTTGCGCTCTGTTTGCGCTCAGCTATGCGGCGTTGGCGCAGAGACACTCGTTGCGGCTCAGCCTCGGAGGCGGATTCCTAGTTTGGCTTGGCACCGTGTTCCTGTTGCGGCTGGTGGACTGGAGCGCAACGGGTGCAGTCATATTGAATGCAGCTGTCTATCCGATTGCGATTTTTGTCGCCGGCGGTTTTCGCGTTACAGGCGCGATCAAACGCGTCGAGTTCACTGGCGCCGATCTTGCCTGGCGCGCCGGTGTGGTGACGTTCTGCGTGATCCTTGTCACCGCCGCGAGCAGCTCGATCGGTTCCTATTTCTCAGGTGTGTTCGCCTTTTTTCCGGTGGCCATGGGTTCATTCTTCATCATTCTGCATCCGCGGATCGGTGGGCCAGCGGCCGCGAGCGTCGCGGCCCACGTGCTCACTCCACTTATCGGACTGGGGCTGAGCCTGCTCGCTGTCCACCTGTTGGCGGAGCCAATCGGGGTGTGGTGGTCCTACGCAGTCGGCCTGTCGATCGGGCTCGCGTGGAATGCACTGCTTTGGCTTGTGCGGCATTGGCGGCTGCAAAAAGCCGCTTAATGCAAAAGGCCGAGTTCCAGTGCCTTGATCTGCAGGGCCAGATAGCGCGAGAAAATCCGGCATTGCGCGAGGCTGCCGGCCGTGAACCAGAGTCCTGGCTGTGCCGTACGGCGCCACATGTTGCGCAATTCCCCGCCCTCGTCGAAACCCCATACCGGACCGATACGGTCGGCGATCATATCGCCAAGGTAGAGGCGGACAGTTTCCTGCTGATTCTTGTAGCCGGTTGCCAGCACCAGCAATTCGGCTGGCACGACACGACCGTCGCGCAGCCGCGCGCCCTCGGCAACGAAAGCATCTATGTCGGCATATTGGAGCAGGCCGACCGCGCCGGTAATGATCAGTTCGGAACAGCCGACGTTAAAATAGTAGCCGCCGCCGCGGCGCAGATACATCATCTGGAATCCGGTGTCGTCCTCGCCAAAATGCAGCCGGAAGCCACGCTTCTCGAGTGCCTCCAGCAGCGCCTTGTCGACCTGGCGCCCTTTGGCGGTTGAGATCTGGTAGGAGCGTTGCAGGACCGGATAAGGAAACGAGGTCGCCAGCAGATCGCAGTCTTCAAACGGAATGCCTTCCGAATAGATTGCGTAGACGCTCTGCGCCTCTTTCAGGCTCACCACATAGGTTCTGCTGCGCTGGATGATCGAGACATCCGCGCCATGCGCGTGAAGCTCCTGAGCGACATCGTGGCCGCTGGTGCCCGAGCCAAGCACAAGAGCTTTGCGGCCCTTCCATTTTGTGGCGTCTTTGAACTCACCGGAATGCACTTTCGTGCCGGCGAAGACGTTGAGACCGGGCAACTCGGGCGTATAGGGAATGCTGCTGACGCCGGTCGCGAATATCAGATGGCGTGGGCGCACGATGCGTTCGCTGCGATCCGATCGCCGGAGTGTAACGCGCCATTCCCGGCGCTTTTCGTCATAACTTCCAGCGACAAGCTCGGTCCCCGTCCAGAAATTCAACTCCATGGCGTCGACGTAAGACTCGAACCAGTTCGCCAGCTTGTCCTTTGGAATGTAGACCGGAAAGGTCGGCGGGAACGGCAGATAGGGCAAGTGGTTCACGAACACTTCGTTGTGCAGCGTCAGCGAATGATAGCGTTTGCGCCAATTGTCGCCGATGCGCGCATGGCGGTCGACGATTAACGTGTCGACCCCAAGCTGTTGTAGGCGCGCAGCGATGGAAAGGCCGGCCTGGCCGCCGCCAACAACGATGACTGCGGGATCGTGGTCGGCATAGGCGCGCGCCTTGGCGATACGGTCACTCCAGTTATCGGCGCCGAAGTCACGCGTGCTGTCTGGTGGTGCGCGCCTTTTAAATTCTTCTTCGTGACCTCGCAGCTCATGCAGGTTCGTGTTCAGTGTCCAGACGCGCAGTTGCGACGGTGCCTGCGGATCGGTAACCAGCCGCACAACGCCGTTGGCAGGACCGAACGCGGTGTCAAAGTCGAACAGCGCCTCGATCGCGTCGGTGCCGGCGCGGATGATCCATCGCGGCGGCGTGCGCTTGGATGGAATATGGAAATTTTTCGGTTTCGTGCGCGCGAGCGTCTCGCGCAGCATCGCTTCGATCGTCGGCCGGCCAGACATGGTCTGGATGGTCCACGTGAACGCCAGCACGTCGCGCCAAAGTCCGTCCGTCAAAAATAGTGCGGTTACCGCGGCAGCGTCTTGCGCTTGCAGTGCCATTTCAAAGCTCTCAAGCCAGCGTTGCGCATCCGCCGATGCCGTCGCCTGCTTCCTGTCGGCAATGTTCATCATGGAATTTAGGTGTTACGCCTGTCCGCCAGCTTGGCTTTTAGCATATAGAGCACTTCCATTGCCTCACGAGGCGACAAGTCATCCGGATTAAGCGCGACGAGGGCGGCAGCCAAAAGATCGTCTGCCGGTTGCGGCGTTGCCTGCGGCGGCTTTGAAGGGGCGGCGAACAGTGGCAGGTCTTCAAAACCCTTTGGCGCGGCGCGGTCTTCCTGTTCGAGCTTGGCCAGCACCACTTTGGCACGTTCGATCACGCTTGCCGGCAGGCCTGCGAGTTTTGCCACCTGAATACCGTAGGAACGGTCAGCCGCGCCGGCGACCACTTCGTGCAGGAATACGACCTCGCCTTGCCATTCCTTCACGCGTACAGTCGCGTTGTGCAGCCGGGCGAGCCGGCCGGCGAGCGCAGTTAACTCATGGAAATGGGTCGCAAACAGCGCGCGGCATTTGTTGACGTCGTGCAAGTGCTCGACCGTCGCCCAGGCGATCGACAATCCGTCGAAAGTTGCTGTGCCGCGGCCGATTTCGTCCAGGATCACGAGTGCGCGCTCTCCGGCCTGATTGAGAATGGCGGCGGTTTCCACCATCTCGACCATGAAGGTTGAACGGCCACGGGCAAGATCGTCGGCGGCGCCTACGCGCGAGAAAAGCCGATCGACGACGCCGATATGCGCATGCTTT
>DASSLE010000118.1:0-4882 GCA_035689725.1 Pseudolabrys sp. | reverse complement strand
CGCGATCTCGGAATCGATAGCCTAGGCCGAACCGAACTCATATTGCGGATCGAACGGGCATTCCGTGTGCGTCTGCCAGTTCAAACGATCGGCCAATCCGAAACCGTGCTGGATCTCGTTCAAGCGCTAGAGCAGGCTCGCCCGATGCAGGTCGGGGCCATTGCGGAAGTGCCGCTCGTTCCGAGCCTGCCATCCGTGCCGGCAGCCAGCGACGCGCGTACTCTTATCGAGGTCCTCGAGTGGCATGAGGCGCGGCATCCCCAACGGCTGCACCTAACCGTGCTGCAGGATGAGGCGACCACACTTGGAAGTCTCACCTATGCTGCGCTCGCTACGAAAGCGCGCGCGTTGGCACGCGGGTTGGTGGCGCGGGACGTAGCGCCGGGCGATCGTGTTGCATTGATGCTGCCGACCAGCATTGAATTTTTCACCACTCTCTTTGGCATACTCTACGCTGGCGCTATTCCGGTGCCGATCTACCCACCGATGCGCATCTCGCAGCTTGAAGATCACCTGCGCCGTCAGGTTGGCATCCTGAGAAATGCTGGCGCTTGTCTTCTCGTCACGATGCCGGAGGGGAAGCGGCTCGCAGGATTGCTCCGTGCGCAAGTGGAAACATTGAAACTGGTCGAGAGTGCAGCGGACCTTGAGGCGTCTGCACCGCTCGTCGAGCTACCGCGGCCGGGGAGTGGGGACACTGTCGCTCTCATCCAATATACGTCCGGTAGCACTGGCGACCCCAAGGGTGTCGTGCTCACCCACGCAAACCTGCTTGCCAATATCCGGGCGATGGGACAAGCAATGGATGCCAGTTCGACCGACGTATTCGTCAGTTGGCTGCCGCTCTACCACGACATGGGTCTGATAGGAGCTTGGCTCGGCTGTCTGCATTTCGCGGCTCCGCTGTACGTCATGTCACCATTGAGTTTTTTAGTGCGACCTGAAAGTTGGCTCCGAGCCATGCATCGCTTCCACGCGACCTTTTCCGCGTCGCCCAATTTCGGATTTGAATTGTGTATCAACAAAATTGCGGAAGAAGACCTTGTGGGATTGGATCTCAGCTCATTGCGCATGATCGCAAATGGCGCCGAGCCGGTCAGTGCCCACACTGTGCGGCGCTTTATCGATCGATTTGGCCGGTACGGCTTTTCTGCAAGTGCGATGGGGCCGGTCTACGGCCTAGCGGAATGCTCGGTGGGGCTGGCGTTTCCGCCGCCCGGACGTCCACCGCTCATCGATCGCGTGAACTACGATCAGCTTAGCCGCAATGGAATTGCGGAGCCGGCAAAGCCAGATGATCCCAAACCCTTTGAAATTGTAGCATCTGGACAACCGCTCCCCGGCCATGAGATTCGTATTGTCGACGAAGCTGGCCATGAATTCGGCGATCGCCGCGAGGGGAGACTCGAATTTCGAGGGCCCTCAACGACCCGCGGCTATTTCCGAAACGAGACCAAAACCCGCGATCTTTTCAATGATGGTTGGCTCGACAGCGGCGACCGCGCATATGTGGCAGCAGGCGACGTTTACATCACCGGACGTGTCAAGGACATCATCATCCGCGCGGGGCGTCATCTCTATCCGCAAGAGATCGAAGAAGCGGTGGCGGAGATTCCGGGAATTCGCAAGGGAGGCGTAGCCGTATTCAGCGTGGGTGATCCGCGTTCCGGCACCGAGCGCGTGGTTGTTCTCGCTGAGACACGAGAAGTCGACGCAGCGGCGCGCGCGACGTTGCAAAAGCGTGCTCATGAAGTCACAACCGATGTTGCTGGCACGCCGCCGGACGAAGTTATACTCGCACCGCCTCGCACTGTGCCGAAGACGTCAAGCGGCAAAATTCGCCGTAGCGCTGCCAAAGAACTTTACGAAAGCGGGCACATTGGCCCATTACGGCGCGCGCTTTGGCTTCAGGTTCTGCGTCTCTCGCTGGCGGGAGTTGGACCGCAGCTTACACGGATGATTGCGCGGTCCCGTGACGTTATTTACGCCGCCTGGTGGTGGACGGTTGTGGGGCCGGCTTTCGTGTTCGCTTGGTTCGCCATGTTGGTGATCCCGCGCCTTTCCTGGCGATGGAGGATGGTTCGCGGCATCGCGCGAACAGGACTCGCGATGATCGGGGTTCCAATTTCAGTTGTTGGTCTCGAGCGCATCCCCACCGGGAATTCCATGCTGGTCTTCAACCATGCCAGCTACGCCGACTTGATAGTTCTTGCAGCGATCTTACCGGGCGAACCGCTGTATGTCGCGAAGAGAGAATTGGCCGACCAGTTTTTCGCCGGACTCTTTGTGCGCAGATTGGGTGTCCTGTTTGTCGAGCGATACGATGTCAGCGGCAGGCTTGCCGATACCGAAGCGGTAGTTGCCGGTGCTCGGGGAGGACGCAACGTCATCTTTTTTCCAGAAGGCACATTTACTCGCAGGCCAGGGCTCTCCTCCTTCTATTTAGGGGCCTTCAAGGTTGCAGCCGACGCTGGTCTTCCAATTCTGCCCGGGATCATTCGTGGCACCCGCACAATCTTGCGCAGCGAGCAATGGTTTCCACGATGGAGTCCCGTGAGCGTTCAGATCGAAGAAGCGATCAGGCCATCCGGCACCGATTTTGCAGCACTGCTCCAGTTACGAGATGCCGTGCGTGAGGTCATTTTGAGGCATTGCGGCGAGCCGGACATTGCGGAGCTTGTGAAGCCCGAACTCGGTTCGTGAAAGCTAATGTGACCGGTTTGTACATTTCGCAGCATCATAATATCACGCTACAATTGCACCATCCTCGCGATGGAGCTGTCCGTGGACGGATCGGACGAAACAATGAGCCATTTCAATTAGTCGGCTTCGCGCTCGAGCACGCAGCAGTGTGGTGCCTCGATGCCGGACCCTTCTTCGCTCAAAACCGTGCCGGTTACCGGGTTGGGTCGGAAGGTGGTGCACCCCTTCAAACCCATGTCGTAGGCAAGATCGTAGATACGCTGGAAATCGTGGAAAGGGTAAGATTCTGGGACATTGATCGTTTTTGAAATCGAATTGTCGATGAATGGCTGCAAGGCGGCTTGCATGTCGAGATGGGCGCGGACGGGAAGCTCGCTCGCTGTGCAAAAACCATTGGGCAGTCCCTTCGCAGCTCCCGCTCTCCAAAGCTCCAGGGCATAGTCGGTTAGCAGGAAATCCTTTGCTGTTCCGGCCTCGTCCAGAATTTTGCGGCGATAAGACGCTGCAAAAATTGGTTCCAGACCACTAGAAACATTTCCCGCCAGCAAGCTGATTGTCCCGGTCGGTGCAATTGCCAGCAGGTGACTATTCCGGATTCCGCTCTCGGCAATGCCACGCTGGATGTCATCAGGTAAGCTACGTATGAAGGGGCCCTGCAAATATTTATCGCGCTCGAAATAGGGGAAGCTCGCCTTTTCTTTCGCCAACTCGATAGAGGTACGGTATGCCGTGTGACAAATCAGGCACATCATCTGTTTAGCGAAGGCAAGTGACCGATCGCTACCGTAACGCAGCCGCATCATTAGAAGCGCATCGGCAAGTCCGGTTATGCCGAGCCCGACGCGACGCGAGCCACGCGCATTCTTCGCCTGTTGCGGCAATGGAAAACGCGACGCATCAATAACGTTATCGAGCATTCGTACGGCGATGCGGACGGTATCGGTTAGTCGCTCGTGGTCGATGCGCGCTTCAGCCGTGAATGGCGATACAACGAAGCGGGTAAGATTGAGTGAACCGAGATCGCAGGCTCCGTAAGGTGGCAGTGGAATTTCACCGCAAGGGTTGGTGGCGCTAATGTGCTCGCGGTACCAGAGGTTATTGACCTTATTTATACGGTCGACGAACAGCACACCCGGCTCGGCGTAGTCGTAAGTGCCGCGTAGGATCAGATTCCACAAATGGCGGGCGCGGATATGCCGCACAATGCTACACGGAACGGACCCTTCAGATCCCGGCCATTCGCGTATAACGGTCTCACTGCCACCGTCGACCGCTGCGGCAGGAAATAGAAGCGACCAATCGGCCTCGCTGCGTACTGCCGCCATAAAAGCGTCGGTCACCTGGACTGACACATTGAAACGCCGCAACTGTCCGGGTTGCTGTTTGGCCGTAACAAATTCTTCGATGTCGGGATGATCGCAGCGCAGCGTTGCCATCATGGCGCCGCGGCGAACGCCGGTCGACAAAATGGTGCCACACGCCGCGTCCCACAGTTGCATGAATGAAACGGGGCCCGACGCGATGCCGCCGACCGTTTTTGTTTGACTGCCGCGAGGACGAAGCGTCGAGAAGTCGATGCCAATGCCGCCGCCCTGCTGCATCGTCACCGCGCCTTCTTCCAAAGCGCGGAAAATGCCCGGGATCGAGTCCTCAATTGTCCCCATTACGAAGCAATTGAATAACGTGACATTACGCGCGGTTCCTGCGCCGGCTTGAATACGGCCGCCGGGGAGAAACTTGAAATCCTGCAGAATCACGAAGAAACGATCTTCCCAGGTCTCGCTGTCTTTGGGTTCGACTGCGGCGAGTGTGCGCGCAACACGGCGCCAAGTATCAACGATGCTGCGTTCGCACGTAGCGGGATCGGCGAACCTGTACTTCGTCTGCCACACGTGACGCGAGATCTCGTTGGCGAACTTGTCCATTGTTCCGCCCGTCGGCTGGCTCAGCTGACATCGTGTAACGCACGATAGCGCTATTCCTCGAATGCGGACGTTTCATGTTTTTCTTGATCTTGTTGCCCTTCGATCGACTCCTTTTCATCCGCCGGCACCTCGTGCTCGATTTCGGTCGCTTCGTCCTCGATGAGTTTGGCCGGTTCGTCGACATTCTCATCATATGAATAGTGCTGCTGCCGTTGCTTAGGGCCAACAGCGCAGCACCTTGTCAGGCGGCTTAA
>DASSLE010000117.1:0-6938 GCA_035689725.1 Pseudolabrys sp. | reverse complement strand
AAACGTCTTGGCGCCTCCTGCGACTGGTCGCGCGAACGTTTCACCATGGACGAGGGCCTCTCGCGCGCCGTTCTTAAAGTTTTTGTAGAACTTTATCGCGCAGGGCTCATCTATAAGGACAAGCGGCTGGTCAATTGGGACCCGAAGCTGCTCACGGCCATTTCCGATCTGGAGGTTCTGCAGGTCGAGACCAAGGGCCACCTCTGGCATCTGCGCTATCCGATCGCGGGCAAGACATTCAATCCGGACGATCCCTCGACATTTATTGTCGTAGCAACCACGCGACCCGAGACCATGCTGGGCGACACCGCAGTGGCCGTGCATCCCGACGATGAGCGCTACAAGAAACTGGTCGGCAAGGATGTTATCTTGCCGTTGGTCGGGCGTAAGATCCCAATCATCGCCGACGAGTATTCGGATCCCGAGAAGGGAAGTGGCGCGGTGAAAATAACGCCGGCGCACGATTTCAACGATTTCGAGGTCGGCAAGCGGCACAACCTGCCGCAGATCAACATCTTCAGCGTCGAAGCCAAGCTTCAACTTAAGGACAATACTGATTTCATTGGCGGCGCGCCAAAGTCGGCTGATCTCGACGCAACCTTGGCAATGCACGGCAGGGACCGTTTCGCCGCACGCAAGGCGATCCTAGCGCGCCTGGAAGAAAAAGGACTGGTCGAAAAGATCGAGCAGCAGTCACACGTTGTCCCGCATGGCGACCGCTCGAACGTAGTGATCGAGCCTTTCCTCACCGACCAGTGGTACGTCAACGCGAAGGAACTCGCTAAGCCCGCGATTGCCGCCGTGCGGGAGGGCAAAACCAAATTCGTGCCGAAGAACTGGGAGAAGACCTATTTCGACTGGATGGAAAACATCCAGCCGTGGTGCATATCGCGCCAGCTTTGGTGGGGGCATCAGATTCCAGCGTGGTACGGGCCTGATGGAAAAGTGTTCGTCGCGACGACCGAATCCGACGCGCAAAGCGAGGCCGACAAACATTACGGCAAAAAGACTGCGCTCATGCGCGACGAAGACGTGCTCGATACCTGGTTCTCATCGGCACTATGGCCGTTTTCGACGCTGGGCTGGCCGGACAAGACGCCCGAACTCGCGCGTTTCTATCCAACTTCGACACTGGTCACCGGCTTCGACATTATCTTCTTCTGGGTCGCGCGCATGATGATGATGGGTCTCCATTTCATGAAGGAGATCCCGTTCCAGGATGTTTACATCCACGCGCTGGTACGCGACGCCTCCGGCGCCAAGATGTCGAAGTCGAAGGGCAATGTCATCGATCCGCTCGCGATCATCGACGGCTACGGCGCCGATGCGTTGCGTTTCACGCTCGCTGCGATGGCCGCGCAGGGCCGCGACATCAAGCTCTCGACCCAACGGGTCGAAGGCTATCGTAATTTTGCGACCAAGCTATGGAATGCCGCGCGTTTTGCCGAGATGAACGGTTGCGCGTCCATTACGGGCTTCAATCCGAAGTCGGCCAAGGAGACGCTCAACCGCTGGATCGCGCACGAGACAGCTCGCGCGGCTGCCGAAATCAGGGCGGCAATCGAAGCCTACCGCTTCAATGATGCGGCAGCTTCGGCCTACCGCTTCGTGTGGAACATCTATTGCGACTGGTATCTGGAGCTCGCAAAGCCGCTGCTGACCAGCACGGACGGTGCTGCCAAGTCCGAAACGCAAGCAATGGTCGCCTGGGCGCGCGATGAAATTGTAAAAATGCTCCATCCCTTCATGCCGTTCATCACCGAGGAACTGTGGGCGGTGACCGGAAAGCACGACAAGCTGCTGGCGCTGAGCGAATGGCCACAGCTGCAAAGCCTTGCTGACGACAAAGCGGAAGCCGAGATCGGCTGGGTAATCGACCTCGTCACCGCCATCCGGTCGATCCGGGCCGAGATGAACATCACCGCTGCGATCCCGTTGGTGCTCGCCAATGCTTCCGCCGAGACCAAGGCCCGCGCCGAACGATGGGCCGAATTCATCAAGCGGCTCGCGCGTGTTTCCGAGATTTCCTCGGCGACCGCCGCGCCGCAAGGCTCGGTGCAGCTTGTGGTGCGCGGGGAGGTGGCGGCGCTGCCGCTCAAAGGCGTGATTGATCTCGCCGCCGAGCGCGCGCGGTTGGGAAAAGAAATGCAGAAGGCCGAATCCGATGTTGCGCGAGTCGATGCGAAGCTCGGCAATACGAATTTTGTCACGCGCGCGCCGGAAGAGGTTGTTGAGGAAGAGAAGGAAAAGCGTGAAGAGGCTCTTGGCCGCATGGCCAAGATCGCCGAGGCGTTGGAGCGGTTGAAGGGAGCGGTGTAGGGAGAAATAGGTTGTGTGTCCCGGGCGCAGCGCAGCACGAGCGTGGCGAAATGATACGCTGCAGAACCGGGGCCGCGTCAAGGGCGGCGGTCGTGGCGGTCCCGGATCAGCGGTGCACCGCTTCACTTGCGCTCCGCGTTGCAACGCATCCGGGACACGAGGTTGCATGATCATTGACCCCAACAATCGACCCGGCGGCGATACACTGATCCTGACCGCCAAGAGTGCCAACAAGATTCAGTGGTTCGATGCGATCACGCTCGCGCATCTTGCCGACCTCGACATGCCTACGTCGACGCACGAGCTTGTCCGCTCCACCGACGGTGCGAAAATATACGGCTCGGTCTATGGCGGTGGCATCTTCGGAAAGAACATGGACCCCGATCGCCGCATTGCGGTGATCGATCTCGCTTCGAAATCGCTCGAACGCACCATCGATGTTGGCGCCAGTATTGCGCCACACAGCGTTATGATGGGTACCTCAGGCACGCTGTGGTCGACCGCTGAACTCGGCAACGCGGTGCTGGCAATCGACCCTGTTTCGAACAAAGTTGACCGCATCGATATCGGCGGTTCGCCGCACTGGATCGCGGTCAGCCATTCCACCGGAAAACTATTCGCGTCATTCAAAACCAAGGAGGCGGTGGCCACGCTCGAGACTGCCTCGCGCAAGGTCACCGGCACCATTGCGATCCCGTACGGCGCCGAAGGCATCGCGGTCACGCCCGACGGGGAAACGCTCCTCGTGTGCGCGCACTGGAAGGGGGTCTTCCATGAGATCGACGCGCGCTCGAGCAAATATCGACGCGCCATCGCGATCGAAGGCGCTCCGGGTGAGGTGAATCAGCTCAGGCGCGTGCGTGTTTCGCCGGACGGCGCTTATGTTTGCGTCTCATCCCACGTCGATAATTTTGCCGCGGTCTACGAAACCGACACGCTCGAGCAGATCGGCGGCTTTGACACGCCCAAGGCGCCGATGGGCTTTGGCTTTGCTGCCGACGGCAAGCACGCTTTCCTGTGCTGCCATGATGCCGCCGTCACGCTTGAGTTCGAATTGGCGACCGCCCGCATCACGCGGCAGTTCCCGACTGCGGCGGGGTGCGAGTTCGTTATCTCCTACTGAGCACACAATGAAAATATTTCTGGCCGGGGCGAGTGGAACAATCGGGCGCAGGCTCACGCCGCTGCTGCGCTCGGCCGGACATATCATCGTTGGCACCACTCGCTCGGCTGACAAGGCCGGTGCTCTACGTGCCCTCGGCGCCGAGCCGGTCGTGGTCGATGTGTTCGATACCGATGAGCTCACGCGTGTTGTCAGGGTCGCCGCGCCTCAGGTGATCATACACCAGCTCACTGATCTGCCGTTCGCGCCTGGCACGCCTCAATATGAGGAAGGCCTCAAACGCAATGCGCGTCTGCGCATTGACGGAACGCGCAATCTGGTGGCCGCAGCCCAGACCGCCGGCGTACGGCGTCTGATTGCGCAGAGCATCACTTTCATCTACGCGCCGGGTGTGGGTGCGCACGCCGAAACCGATCCGCTCGATCTCACCGCAACGGGCGCGCGCAAGCGCACCGTTGACGGCGTAGTTGCGCTCGAACAGGCGACGCTCAGCCTGCCGGAAGGAATAGTGCTGCGCTATGGGTTTCTGTATGGGCCAGGCACATGGTTCGAAAACGAGAAGCGTGCAAAGCCCTCGCTGCATGTTGATGCAGCGGCGTATGCTGCCGTTCTGGCTGTCAGCAAAGGTACGCCCGGTATCTACAATATTGCTGAAGACGATGGTGCCGTTTCGAACGAGAAGGCCAAGCGCGAACTCGGATTCGATGCAGTGTTTCGCATTAAGTCTTGAACGGCTTGCTCAGAAACTTTGATCCCTTCAGCCCGTAGCGCCACGGCTTGTCCGCTGCCTTCGTGATACCGATGCGCACGCCAGTCACAACGTCCGGTATCTCGCCGTGCGCACGCAATTCGAACGGTGTGCGGTCCAGCGGCAAGCTGTTGTGCTTGTGAGTGACGCCGAGCGCCTCGCACAATTTCCCCGGGCCCGAACATAGCGCACGCTCCTCACGCAAGCCGCGCCGCCGTCGCATTGTCGCCAAACCTTGCGTCGGCTCGAGCGCGCGGATCAGCACCGCGCTGGCGCTCCCTTGCTCCTCGCACACGAAGTTGAGGCACCAGTGGATGCCGTACGAACGGTAGACGTACGCATATCCAGGCCGGCCGAACATCACGGCATTGCGCTCGGTGCGGCCAACGTAGGAATGCGCCGCCGGATCGGTGTGGTGATAGGCCTCGACCTCGACGATCATGCCGCCGATGCCGTCGACGAATAGCGTTGCGCCGATGAGGTCGGGTGCAACGTCGTGCACCGAGCGGTCGAAGAATGAATGGCGGAGCCGAGGGGTCGAGGACATGCGGAGGAGATGTTTAGCACCCTGGAGCCAGCTCACTATCCACAGCGCTTTTTGATTTTAAATCCTATAATTGAAAATAGTCCTAGGGCTCGATCCACCGAGGGGCGCTCTCATGAGGCGTGATGCGGGGCGCCGCCGGGGCTCCGCCCGGGGGCCACTACAGGCGCGCGCCAGCCAGGAGCTGGCTGACGGCGGCCGGTCAGACTCGCCGGATGCTCTGCCAGTTCCCGCCACCCACAAGGGGCAGGCCCGGCAGGGACAAAGGCAGGTGCAGGCCATCCGCCTCATATTGGGGGCCACGAAAGAAGGACTACGGCGTACCCGAGAATGCGAGCGATGACGCGCACGATCTGTGTCCGGGCTGCAACACTGTTGAAACATTTAAGCATAGTGCCGGATCGCACCCGCAATCGCCGCGATTCGGCCATACCATTCAATGACATCGAGACCCGCCCGAGGCGGTGTCGCCTCGAAAGACGCCGGCGGGCCACCCGGCAACGGTAACCGGGGCGGGGCGACAAAGACCATGGACGCCAAGACCAGTTTGAAGTCGAAACTCCCGAGCCGGCACGCCACCGAGGGACCGGACCGCGCGCCGCATCGCGCGTTCTATTACGCGATGGGCCTGACCACCGAGCAGATCCACCAGCCCTTCGTCGGCGTCGCCACCTGCTGGAACGAAGCGGCACCCTGCAACATCGCGCTGATGCGCCAGGCACAGGCGGTCAAGAAGGGTGTCTCCAGCGTCGGCGCCACCCCGCGCGAATTTTGCACCATCACCGTCACCGACGGCATCGCCATGGGCCACGCCGGCATGAAATCGTCGCTGCCCTCGCGTGAGGTAATCGCCGACAGCGTCGAGCTCACAGTGCGCGGCCACGCCTATGACGCACTGATCGGCGTCGCCGGCTGCGACAAGTCGCAGCCGGGGATGATGATGGCGATGTGCCGCCTCAACGTGCCGTCGATTTACATCTATGGTGGCTCGATCCTGCCCGGAAAATTTAAGGGCAGGGAAGTCACCGTACAGGATGTGTACGAGGCGGTCGGCAAGCATTCGGTTGGCGAGATGTCCGATGCCGATCTGTACACGCTCGAACAGAACGCCTGCCCGTCGGCCGGCGCATGCGGCGCGCAATTTACCGCCAACACCATGGCGACGGTATCGGAAGCCATCGGCCTCGCATTGCCTTATTCGTCCGGCGCGCCCGCGCCTTACGAGATGCGCGACAAGTTCTGCATGTTGGCGGGCGAAATGATCATGGACCTGATCGTCAAAAATATTCGTCCACGTGACATCGTTACGCGCAAGGCGCTGGAAAACGCCGCCGCTGTCGTCGCCGCCACCGGTGGTTCCACCAATGCGGCGCTGCACCTGCCGGCGATCGCACACGAATGCGGTATCGAGTTCGATCTGTTTGACGTCGCCGAAATCTTCAAAAAGACTCCTTATGTCGCAGATTTGAAACCGGGTGGCCGTTATGTCGCCAAGGATATGTTCGAAGCTGGTGGCGTGCCGCTCCTAATGAAAACACTGCTCGATCACGGCTTCATGCACGGCGATTGCCTGACGGTCACCGGCCGCACGATCGCCGAGAATATGAAAAACGTGAAATGGAATCCGGATCAGGACGTCGTGCGCCCGGCCGACAAGCCGCTGCTGGCGACCGGCGGCGTGGTTGGGCTCAAAGGTAATCTCGCACCCGAAGGTGCGATTGTGAAGGTTGCCGGCATGAAGATGCTGGAATTTAGCGGCCTGGCGCGGTGCTTCGATGCCGAGGAAGCCTGCTTCGATGCGGTGAAGCACCGCAAATACAAAGACGGCGAAGTTCTGGTAATCCGCTATGAGGGACCGCGCGGCGGCCCGGGCATGCGTGAAATGCTTTCAACAACGGCCGCACTTTACGGACAAGGTGCGGGCGAAAAAGTCGCACTGATCACTGACGGACGTTTCTCTGGCGCCACGCGCGGGTTCTGCGTCGGCCATGTCGGCCCGGAGGCTGCGATCGGCGGCCCGATCGGGCTGATCCGCGACGGCGACATCATCGAGATCGACGCGGTGAAGGGCACGCTCGACGTTAAGCTTTCCGCCGAAGAACTCGCCAAGCGCAAGAGTCAGTGGAAGCCGCGCGAGAGCGAATTCGGATCCGGTTACTTGTGGAAATACGCCCAGCAGGTGGGCTCCGCCGTCAATGGCGCGG
>DASSLE010000116.1:0-24275 GCA_035689725.1 Pseudolabrys sp. | reverse complement strand
AGACTTGCCGAAGCTGCCGGAGCTGGCCTGACACCGGGAGTGCCTGCGGGCATCTTCAGCTACGTCACCATGGCGACGCTGCCGGGTAAGAAGCCGCTGATTCAGCTCTCGGACAGGCCGCCGAACTACGAAACGCCGCTCGAGTATCTACGCACCCCGATCACGCCGAATGACGAGTTCTTTATTCGCTATCACCTGGCTGACATTCCACAGGTCAAGGCTGAAGGCTACACGATCGCGGTCGGCGGCGATGGCGCCAACGGCCAAATCGAGATTACCTTGGACGACCTGAAGAAAATGCCGGCGGTCGAGGTGGTCGCGGTCAACCAATGCTCCGGCAATCGGCGCGGCCTTTCGACACCTCACGTACAAGGCGTGGAATGGGGCTACGGCGCCATGGGCTGCGCCCGTTGGAAGGGTGCACGGCTCAAAGACATCCTCGACAAGGTCGGCCTCAAGAACGAAGCAATCGAGATCGGCCTGGATGGTGCCGATGGCCCAGCGATCGACAAGACGCCCGACTTCATCAAGAGCATTCCGGTCTGGAAGGCGATCGAAGAATCGACCATCGTGGCCTATGAAATGAACGGTCAGCCCTTGCCGCATTTCAACGGCTTCCCGGCGCGGCTCGTCGTGCCGGGCTGGACTGGCACGTATTGGATCAAGCACCTCACCAAAATCAACGCGCTGACAAAGCCGCAAGGCGGGTTCTGGATGAATCCGGCCTACCGCATTCCGCTTGGCAAATTCCCGATCAGGGACCGCTTCGTCACGCAGGAGACCGCCGTCAACACCCCGATCACAGAGATCGTGGTCAATTCGTTGGTCACCAGTCATCGCGAAGGCGACAAGGTCAAAGCAGGCAAGGTCACCGTCAGTGGCATGGCCTGGGACGGCGGCTATGGCATCCGGACGGTGCAAGTCTCGACCGATGGCGGGAAGAACTGGGCCAGCGCGACCTTGGGACAGGATCTCGGCCGGTTCGCATTCCGCCCTTGGAGCTTCGACATCACCGCCAAGAAGGGCAAGAACTCGGTGATGGTCAACGCCAGCAATGTCATCGGCCAGAGCCAGACCGCCGCGTTGATCTTCAACCCGGCTGGCTACCATAACAACGTCATCCAAAATCTCACGCTCGTCGCTTAAGGAGAGCAGACCATGCGGACATTCGTTATCGCTTTCACTGCCGCACTGATCGCGCTGCCGGCAGCGGCCGAGCAGGTCATCAAGCTGAAGCCGGGACCCGGCGCCGACAAGGTGGAGGCCAATTGTCAGGCCTGCCATAGTCTCTCCTACATCCCGATGAATTCGCCGTTCCTTAATGCAGCGGGTTGGGATGCCACAGTCACCAAGATGATCAAGGCCTTCGGAGCACCGATCGACGATGCCGACGCCAAGGCAATCGCTGACTATCTCAAGAAAAATTATGGCGTCTGAGCGCTTTTACTACCAATACCTGCAATTCCGACCCCGCCCCGGGCGGGGCTTTTTTCTCGAAATTACGGACATATACGTAGGACCCAGGCCCTATTACGTGTAACGGAATCCGGCTAAACTTTATTTTGAAAGGTCGAGGACCCCATGAACTTAAAAGTCATCGTCGCGGCGTTCGTTCTGGCTGGAGCCGTGAGTCTGCTGGCTGCGCCGGCGGACGCCCAGGCCAAGAAGAGGACGGTGGTCTATAACCGCGACCGTACGGTCCAGGTCACCCGCGACGAGGATGGCCGGACGCGCACCCGCATCATCATTCAGAAGCGCTCCTATCTCAATCCAGGCACGGAAACCTTTCCGGGTGAGCATGGCAGAAACACCGACTATGTGGAGCGGCCGAACCAACGCGCGTCAGGCGTGCTCGACAACACGGTGTTCGGCAGCAATCAGACCGCGCTTCCCGGCCCATGGACCTTGCCAAGCAAGAACAATCCCTGGCTGCAGTATTGAGCAGTCATTCGACACCTAAAACGGGAAACGCGGCCATGAGGCCGCGTTTTGCTTTTGACGTTTCTGCGGTTTCGGCCCTAGGCGGCGAGTTTTTCCAGCTCGACCAAAATCGCAGAACCCATTTCCGCGGTCGAAACGACTTTGCTGCCTTCCGACTTGATATCGGCGGTACGCAGACCCTTGGCGAGCGTCGCGGAAATCGCCTGGTCGATCCAATCGGCCTGCTTTCCGAGATTGAAGGAATACCGCAACGCCATGCCGAACGACGCAATCATCGCGATCGGATTGGCGATGCCTCTGCCCGCGATGTCAGGTGCCGAACCGTGCACCGGCTCATAGAGCGCCTTGCGCCTGCGCGTCTTGGGGTCGACTTCGCCAAGCGAGGCAGACGGCAACATGCCGAGCGAGCCGGTCAACGTCGCGGCAATGTCCGAGAGAACATCGCCGAAAAGATTATCGGTGACGATAACGTCAAATTGCTTGGGCCAGCGCACCAACTGCATGCCGCCGGCGTCCGCAAGCATGTGCTCGAGTTGCACATCCTTGAACTCGCGCGCATGCATCTGTGTCATAACCTCATTCCACAAGACGCCCGTCTTCATGACGTTGCGTTTTTCCATTGAGGTGACCTTGTTGCGACGCTTGCGGGCAAGCTCACAAGCGACGCGGCCGATGCGCTCGATCTCGTAGGTGTCGTAGACCTGTGTGTCGATGGCGCGCTTCTGCCCGTTGCCAAGATCAGTGATGGTCTTCGGTTCGCCGAAATAAACACCGCCAGTCAGTTCACGCAGAATAATGATATCGAGCCCCTCGACCACCTCACGCTTGAGCGAGGAAGAATCGGCAAGCGCAGGATAAACGATGGCGGGACGAATGTTGGCAAACAACGCAAGATCCTTGCGCAGTCGAAGCAAGCCTGCCTCGGGCCGTACGTCGTAAGGGACTTTGTCCCATTTGGGCCCACCTACCGCACCGAAGATCACGGCGTCGGCGGCCTTTGCCCTTTCCATGGTGGCGTCGGTAATAGCGACCCCATGCGCGTCATAGCAGCAGCCGCCCACCAGCGCCTCTTCCGTGCTGAATTTGTCAGGACCTTTTTTGTTGAAGAAGTCGATGAGGCGCTTCACTTCGGCCATTACTTCTGGGCCGATGCCATCGCCGGGGAGAAGAAGCAGATTGTGGGTCGCCATATACGCCTCGCCGTTACTGACTCGCGCGGATTGCTAAAGGGCCGCGCGGCGATTGGCAAGGCGAGGCCGTCCGCCGGCCTTGGGCGGTGCGGCGGTCAGGGTCCATATTGGTCGCGCACGGCCCGATGGGCCCCTCGAAATGCATCGAGCCTCGCTGGTATTGTTACCCAGTGGATTCTGTCGGGGGATGCTGTATTGCACGAAAAAGAGCTTCGCATTGCGCTCGTTTGTTTCGGCGGCGCTTCGCTTGCGGTCTATATGCATGGCATCACCAAGGAGTTTTTGAAACTGGCTCGGGCGTCCAGCGCCATCCATGCCGTCACTGATCGAGGCAAGCGGGCATTTGCGAACTTCTTCGACCATCGCGATCCAGCCGATCCCGAGTACGACACGGAAACCATTTATTTTGATCTGCTGCGAGATATTGGCCGGACGCTCGAGTTGCGGGTCGTCATCGATATCGTCGCAGGGGCTTCCGCCGGCGGAATCAACAGCACCATGCTGGCACGGGCACTGAGCCATGATCTGCCAATGGGACGCCTGCGCGACCTCTGGCTCGACAACGCCGATGTCACCGAACTGCTGGCGCCAGATGCAAGAGCGCGCGGCTGGAGCAAGTGGTTTCTTCTGCCATTGTTCTGGGCGGCCGGCACCGCAGGTGTAACGCTCGTCACTGACCCGGAAGTGCGTTCAAAGCTTTCGCTCTTCATGCGATCCCGCTGGTTCAAACCGCCGCTCAGTGGAATGAAGATGGCAGAATTGATGTACGACGCCGTGGTCGCCATGGGCGCGCCGCGCGAGTGCGGATCGTCTTTACTGCCTTCAGGGCAGCAGCTCGATCTATTCGTGACCGTGACGGATTTCTACGGCCGCCACCAGCTTATGCAAATTCACGACCCGCCCATCATCCATGAACACGAGCACCGTCACGTGTTGCATTTCCAATATCGTCGCCGGGCGAGCGGAGTGGTCGAAAGTGACTTCGATCTGGCGAATGCGCCAGCGCTGGCTTTTGCAGCGCGTGCAACGTCCTCAATCCCCGGAGCTTTTCCGCCGGCGCAGATCCTGGAAATCGACCAGCTTGTCCGCGCGCGCGCAGCCGCCTGGCCGACCCGCTCGGAATTCATTACAAAGAATTTCGAGCACTATGAGCAAATGAACGTGGATGTGGCGTCCGTTCCGTTCATCGACGGGAGTGTGCTGAACAGTCGGCCCTTCCGAGAGGCGATAACAGCAATTCGAGGACGCCCCGCATATCGTGAGGTGGATCGCAGGGTGGTCTATATCGATCCAAACCCCGCGCCCGCCGGCTCACCGGCGCACCGTGGCATGCCCGGATTTTTTCCCACGTTGAAAGGCGCCCTCTCGGATATTCCGATGGCCGAGCCGATAACCGAGGAACTGGGCTGGATCGTCAGATTCAATGAGCAGGCGCGGCGGCTCAGAGCCATTATCGAAAGTGGACGCCCGCATATCAGCCAATTGGTGGCCAACGTTATGGATGCCAACCATGACGAACCGATCAGCCAGGACCGGATTCGAAATTGGCGCGAACAGGCCAACATCAAGGCTGCTCGCGACGCGGGCTTTGCCTACGAGGCCTACGTGCGGCTGAAGCTCGCATCGGTCTACGATTTTGTCAGCCGCTTGATAATTGACATCCGCGGGGTCCGGCCGGATTCGCCATTCGGACGTGCAATCGCAGAGATCATCGACGCCTGGGCAATTGAGGCCGGCGTGACCTACGAGCCGACAGACAGCCGATCGCTCCAGGCCGAGGCTGTCGCGGCTTCCGGCGTTAGCCCAAAATGGCTGACATTTCTGCTCGCCTTCGACGTCGACTATCGAAAGCGCCGGCTGCGCTTCCTGATCGAAGGTCAGAACCGTCTTTATCAGATGCTCGGTTCGCCAGCACTTGAAGGTCTCGATGGCCCAACGGTCGATCGCCTCAAGCGCCAGTTCTATGAGCGCTTCGAGGCGCTTGACCGAAGGGTAACAGCTGCGACGGGCGATGCGGCGGCGCGCGACCTGGTCGAGAATATCTTTCGGGTGGCGCCGTCTCCAACCGAGGTCAGGGAGATCAGGTCTTACGCACGATCATTTGCCGCCCTGCACCGCACGCAACTTGATCGCCTCATCGATTGTCTTGGCTCAGTCGTCGATCTCGATGCCAGCACGCGCGATGTCGATCTGCTGCTCGCCAAGACTGAGGAATGGCCACGCCGCAGTCTCCAGGAGGTGTTGGTGAACTATCTCGGCTTTTCATTCTGGGACATTTTGACGTTTCCGGTCCTGCCCTGGCGGGAGGCCGGTGAATTCAACGAAATACGTGTTGATCGCATCAGTGCCCCGGATGCCCGTGAAATCGAGCGTTTGGGTGCATTTCCCGTGAAGGGCACCGCCTTCAACCAATTTGCCGCGTTTTTGTCGCGTGCCTATCGCGAGAACGACTACCTCTTGGGACGGCTGCATGCATTCGAACGGCTGATCGATATCGTGTGCGATGCGGCCGGCACCGAAGCCGTAACTAGCGCTGCTGCGCGGATGCTGAAAAAGCAAGGTTTCTTAAGGATCCTCGATACCGAGGAGCCGCACTTGCCCACATGCGCCAACATGATCGCGCAGCTTCGCGCCGCGCTTAGCACCAACGAGTCTCGTTGAGCCCTGCTACTGGCGACCGCGTTTAGCTGAGATCGGTCACAGCCCGCTGAACCAGTTGTAGCCCTTGTCCTCCCAATAGCCGCCCTTATCGGTATTTGTGACTTCCATAGCCACGACGTATTTCGGATTCTTGAATCCCAGTTTGGTGGGAATCCGAATCTTCATTGGGAAACCGTAAGCGCGCGGCAGAATCTGGTTGGCGAACTTGAACGTCATCTGTGTCTGCGGATGCAGCGCGGTCGGCATGTCGATGGTGTTGCTGTAGCCTTCGGCGCATTTGAACCAGACATATTTTGCGCGAGTGTCGGCACCGATACGCTTTAGGAATTCCGACAATGGTGCGCCCTGCCAGGAGCCGATTGCGCTCCAGCCTTCGACGCAAATATGTCGGGTGATCTGCGAGACTTCGGGGAGCGCGTGCAATTCGTCGAGCGTCCATGGCCTTTTGTTTTCAACCAGCCCGGCGACTTCCAGCTTGTAGGTTTTGCCATCGACAATCGGAGCCTCATCCTCGTCGTAATAGGCGTTGAACGGGAATGGCTTGGTGATGGCATTTTCGGAATAAGTCGGCGCAAGTTTGGTACGGCTGAACAGCGCTGCCTGGGTGCCGTCGTTGAATTCAGAAATTTTGCGCAACGCGCCCTCGACAGCATCGCCGTCGATAATGTCGCAACCGGTCAAAAGGATGAGCGCGCCAAGGCTCGCCGCTCCGCGCAGGAAGGCGCGCCGGCTGGCATCAGGCATCAGTTTGGCCGCGTCCTTTATCAGCAGTCCTGGATCGACGCCGGGAATGATCCTGCGTTGGCGCATGACGTCTCTCCTAACGTCCGGTGACCATGGCGTGAAGGCTTTTCGGCACGATCAGCGCGAGCACAACATGCACAACGAGAAAGCCGACGATCGCAGCCATGGCAAAGAAATGCACGTAGCGCGCGGTATCGTAGCCGCCGAATAGCGCGGTTAACTCCTGGAACTGCACCGGCTTCCAGATCGCTAGGCCCGAAAACACGATCACGATGCCGGCAGCGATGACGCCGGCATAAAGCAGCTTTTGTACCGCGTTGTAGTGCGTGAGGTCGTCATGCGCGAGCTTGAAGGTTAGCGCCGCTTTGACGTCGGCAATGACTTCAGCCGGGCGAATCGGCAGAAGCTTTTGGCGGAAGCGACCAGTGACAATGCCAAGCGTGACATAAACGATACCGTTGATCACCAGCAACCACATGGCGGCGAAATGCCAGAGCAGCGCGCCCGCGAGCCAGTTACCGAGTGCGATCTGGTGCGGGAAGGTCAAAAAATCGAACAGCGGCGAAGCGTCGTAGATCTGCCAGCCGGAACCGATCATCATCAGGATGGCCAGCGCGTTGACCCAATGACAGACGCGCACCCACCGGGGGTGGATCGTCGCTTCGGTATCCGTCATGGCCATGGCGTCAGCGGTCATCGCAGCCTGCCCTTGTCGGCTCCCAGATAGCTATGGCGCGGCCGAGCCTGCGGATGCGCAAACCCGGCCATTTTTTCGAGCTTACTTCTTCATGTTGTCTTTGGACATATTGTCCTTCGACATATCGTCCTTCTTCATCGAGTCCTTGGACATGGTGTCCTTGGACATGGTGTCTTTTTTCATGTCGTCGGCAAAGGCCGCCGGCGCCAGCGGAACAAAACCGAGACCAGCCGCGACCAGCGCCGACAGCAGAATGCTCTTTTTCATCGGGGTATCCTCCGGAAGATTGACGTTGCGCTTCTCCGCTATCACAGCGGCCGAACACGTCCTCATCAGTTTCCGTTGCCGCAAGCTGGCGTTCGGCTCACGGTTTTGTGACAATGATGGTGCCGGCGACGATCGGATGAAGGAGTGAGTTTGTGAGTGCGCAGTCCGCCCCAAGAACCAGTCCGGGCAACTTTTTCGAGGATTTTCGGCTCGGTCAGCAGATTCGCCACGCCACACCGCGTACGGTAACGTTTGGCGACGTTGCGCTTTATAATGGACTGTTCGGGCCGCGTTTTGCGGCGCAATCGTCTGATGTTTTCGCGCAGAAAATTGGTTACCCGCGCTCCCCGCTAGATGATGTTCTCGTGTTCCATATCGTATTCGGCAAGACAGTGCCGGATATCTCTCTCAACGCAGTTGCCAATCTTGGTTATGCTGACTGTCGGTTTCTCAAGGCTGTTTTTCCGGGCTCCACGCTGAATGCAACCTCCGAAGTTATCGGACTGAGGGAGAACTCCAACAAAAAGACCGGCATCGTCTATGTGCGATCCCGAGGCTTCGACGAGGCCGGCGATACGGTACTGGATTACGTGCGCTGGGTGATGGTGCGCAAGCGCGACGAGGCGGCGGCCGTGCCGGGCGAAAAAGTGCCCGAACTTCCCAAGACCGTTGAGGCCGCGAAACTCGGCGGCGCGTGTCCGAAGATCAATGTGGCGGCCTACGACAACGTACTGGCCGGAAGTCAGTACCGCTTCGGCGACTACAAGGTTGGTGAAAAAATCGATCATGTCGACGGGATTACGGTCGAAGAAGCCGAGCATCAGATTGCAACGCGGCTTTACCAGAATACCGCACGAATCCATTTCAATCAGTTCGCTGAAAGTGAGGGCCGCTTCGGGCGCCGACTAATTTACGGCGGCCACGCTATTTCCTTGGCGCGCGCGTTGTCGTTCAACGGTCTTGGCAATGCCTTCCACGTGGCGGCAATTAATGGCGGGCGCCACGTCGCACCCCTATTCGCCGGCTGCACGGTATTTGCCTGGTCAGAAGTACTTGCCAGCGCCGAGGTTCCGGAGCGCGACGATGTCGGCGCGGTACGCGTGCGGACCGTCGCGACCAAGGATCGTCCTTGCTCGGACTTTCCCCTTAAAAACGCAGACGACTACGATCCGGCAGTGATTCTCGATCTGGATTACTGGGTGCTGCTGCCGAGGTGAATGTTATGCACTCGCTCGCAAATGGTCGACAAGTTGTCGGGCATAAGCCGGCAGCACGCTAATATCGCGCACGCAGATGGTAAGTTCGCGCAGCGCCCATGAGTCCGTCAGGCGCACAGCGCTAATTGCCATGGTGCGCTCGGTGCGATGCACAGTAGTTTCCGGAACAATGCCGACGCCGACATTGCACTCAACCAGCCGGCAGATGGCGTCGAAGCTGCGCAGTTGCACCCGCAAACGCAGAGGGCGGCCGATGCGATTCGCCTTGTCCGCGAGAAAGCGCTGAATCGCGCTGGCGCGATCAAGCCCGACCATGTCGTAGTCGAGTACTTCGGAAAAACCGATGCGCGACCGGCTGGCGAGCGGATGATTTTTCGCCACCACGAGCACGAAACGATCGCTGCGGAAGGGGAACGTGTTCAGGCCGCCATAATCTACGGTGCCGGCGACGATGCCGATGTCGGCGTTGCCCTCCGCGATCAAACCGACGATCTCGTCGCTCAAGCGCTCCTCCAGGTCCACACTGATGTCGGGATGGGCCATCAAGAACGAACTCAGCGTTTCGGGTAGAAATTCGGTGAGCGCATTGGTGTTGGACAGCACCCGCACCTGACCGGCAAGCCCACGCGCATAGGGGCTCAAGTCCTCCTGTAGGCGCTCGCTTTCGGCCAGGATGGCCCGAGCGTGTTGGAGCAGCGTGCGGCCGGCCTGCGTTGGGATCACGCCTTGCCGGCCGCGCACCAGCAGTTCGGTGCCGAATCCGAGTTCCATCTTACGGATACGGGTCGAGGCGGCCGCGAGCGCCAGATTGGAGCGCACCGCGCCATGGGTGATGCTTCCGGCCTCGACAACGTGCCGGAACAGGTTGAGGTCAGTAAAATCGAAGCGCATGCGACCTCCTTCTTATTTCGCGAAGGCAGGCTACGTAAAACGGATATTGCAATAGGCAATTCTCGGGTTCAAGCTTCGCCAATCAAGAAGTAGCGAGTTGTGGTGCCCGGTCAAGTCAAGTTGAGACTTTGCACAGCTGGTCTCTTGCGGCCGCGGACTTGCCAACATGCAATGCCGTTTCACACCCCCACGTTAAGACGTCATCGTTAGATGGCACTTCGTGGGATCTGCATTGCCCAGGCCGACGGACGGGTTTGAACTGGTCACGTGCATCGAGGCAATCAAGCGGCAAGGTTTCTGGAGACTGACGATGGCCGACCTTGAGGCAGGAACGACAACAGGAATGCAACGGGTGCGTCCGTTGTCGCCTCACCTGCAAATCTACAAGCCGATGCTGACAATGATGATGTCGATCGTGCATCGCATTACCGGTGCCGCGCTTTATTTTGGAATGTTGCTGCTCGCCTGGTGGTTGCTCGCTGCAGCGGCAGGACCAAACGCCTACGCCAATGTCGAGTGGTTTATGGGCAGCCTGATCGGTCAGCTGGTGCTGTTCGGCTACACATGGGCTTTGCTCCACCACATGCTCGGTGGCATTCGCCACTTGATCTGGGACACGATCCATGGTTTCGAGCCCGCCGAGCGCGAATTGCTGACGCTGTCAACACTGATTGGCTCGATCGCACTCACACTCATTCTTTGGGTGGTCGGCTATCTCGTCATGGGGGGGCCGCGATGAGAGAGTCACAGCCCATGCGCACGCCGATGCGCCGCGTTCGTGGACTAGGCGCAGCCCGGTCCGGGACCGGTCAGTTCTGGCATCAACGCGTGACCTCGGTCGCCGCCATTCCACTAACTATTGGGCTGCTGCTCATCATCACCTCGCTGCTCGGACGCAGTCACGCGGCGGTCGTACAGATCCTTGGCTCGCCGATCGTCGCGATCATCATGTTGCTGTTCATCATCAATGCGGCCTATCACATGTGGATTGGCATGCAGGAAATCATCCTCGACTACGTACACGAGGACAGATGGAAGCTGCTGAGCCTGATGGCCAACACGTTTTTCGTTTTCGCCGTCAGTTTGGCATCGGTCTACGCTATTCTGAAGCTGTCGTTCGGGGTTTGATTCATGGCGACGAATGGAAAATTGAACGACGCGCCTTCGGTTAACGGCCGCGCCTATCCAATCGAGAACCACGCCTACGATGTTGTCGTTATCGGCGCCGGCGGCTCCGGTTTGCGCGCGGTGGTTGGGTGCAGTGAAGCAGGTTTGCGTACGGCCTGTATCACCAAAGTATTCCCCACTCGGTCACATACCGTGTCCGCACAGGGCGGTATCGCCGCCGCGCTCGGCAATATGGGCGAAGACGACTGGCGCTGGCACATGTATGACACCGTCAAGGGTGCCGACTGGCTCGGCGACCAGGACGCAATCGAATATCTTTGTCGCAATGCGCCAGCTGCCGTCTATGAACTCGAGCACTGGGGTCTCCCATTCTCGCGCCGCGAGGAGGACGGAAAAATTTATCAACGCCCGTTCGGAGGGATGACCACCCACTACGGTAAGGGCACCGCGCAGCGCACCTGCGCTGCCGCCGATCGCACCGGCCACGCCATGTTACACACCATGTACGGCCAGGCGCTGCGTCATGCAGCCGAATTCTACATCGAATATTTCGCCATCGATTTAATCATGGACGATGAGGGCCGCTGCCGCGGCGTGGTGGCGCTCAATCTCGATGATGGTTCAATTCACCGTTTCAGCGCCAACATGGTCATCGTCGCGACCGGTGGCTATGGACGCGCCTATTTCTCCTGCACTTCGGCGCATATCTGCACCGGCGACGGCAATGCCATGGTACTGCGCGCCGGCCTCCCGTTACAGGATATGGAATTCGTTCAATTCCATCCGACGGGCATCTACGGCGCCGGCTGCCTGATCACCGAAGGCTCGCGCGGCGAAGGCGGTTACCTAGTCAATTCGGAAGGCGAGCGCTTCATGGAACGCTACGCGCCGTCAGCCAAGGATCTGGCTTCGCGTGACGTCGTCTCGCGATCCATGACGATCGAAATCCGTGAAGGGCGAGGCGTCGGCAAGAACAAGGATCATCTCTTCCTGCACCTCGACCATCTCGACCCAGCGGTTCTACACGAGCGCTTGCCCGGCATCGCCGAGCTCGCTCGCATTTTCGCCGGGGTCGACATCTCGCACGAGCCGATTCCCGTTCTGCCGACCGCTCACTACAACATGGGCGGCATCGCCACGAATTATCATGGTGAGGCGCTGACCAAAAAGAACGGCAATGCGGACACCATTGTTCCTGGCCTGATGGCGCTTGGAGAGGCCGCCTGCGTGTCGGTGCACGGCGCCAATCGCCTCGGCTCCAATTCTCTAATCGACCTGGTGGTGTTTGGCCGTGCGGCAGCCGATCGTTGCGCCGAGTTGCTCACGCCCGGCGACAAGCTGCCCGAGCTGCCGAAGGATTCTGCCGACCGCGCGCTTGCGCGCCTAGACAAGTTCCGCCACGCCGCAGGTGCAACGCCGACCGCTCAGCTGCGGCTGAGGATGCAGAAAGTCATGCAGACCAATTGCGCGGTTTTCCGCACCGGCGAAGTGCTCGAGGAAGGCCACAAGCTTATTCACGACGTACATGCCGGCATGACCGACTTGCGCATCACCGACCGATCGCTGATCTGGAACTCCGACCTGATCGAGACGCTCGAACTCGACAACCTGATCGCGCAGGCCGTCGTTACCATGGCTTCGGCGAAGAACCGCACAGAAAGCCGCGGCGCGCATGCGCGTGAGGATTATCCGGAACGTGACGACAAGAACTGGATGAAGCACACGCTGTCGTGGATGGATGAAAAGGGCAATGTGAAGCTCGATTACCGTCCGGTACATGCCTACACGCTCACCAACGATGTCGCCTATATCGAGCCGAAAACCCGCGTTTACTGACGGAACCTTGCTATGGTTGAATTCACGCTGCCGAAAAACTCCAAGATCACCGAGGGCAAAACCTGGCCGCGCACGGCACATGCGACGCATGTGAATGAATTCCGCATCTACCGCTGGAATCCGGACGACGGCCAGAACCCAAGTGTCGACACCTATTTCGTCGACCGTGACGACTGCGGGCCGATGGTTCTCGACGCACTGATCTGGATCAAGAACAATGTCGACCCGACGCTCACCTTCCGCCGCTCCTGCCGCGAAGGCGTGTGCGGCTCTTGCGCCATGAACATCGACGGCACCAACACGCTGGCATGTACAAAGGCAATTGACGATGCGCGCGCGCCAGTGAGGATTTATCCATTGCCACACCAACCGGTGGTGAAGGACCTCGTGCCTGATTTGAACAATTTTTACGCGCAATACGCATCGATCGAGCCGTGGCTACAGACAACAACGCCGGCACCCGAGAAAGAATGGAAGCAAAGCCACCATGATCGCGCCAAGCTCGACGGCATGTACGAATGCATTTTGTGCGCTTGCTGCTCAACGTCGTGCCCTAGCTACTGGTGGAATTCGGACCGCTATCTTGGCCCAGCCGCACTGCTGCAAGCCAACCGCTGGGTCCAGGACAGCCGCGACGAAGCGACCGGTGCACGCTTGGACAGCCTTGAGGACCCGTTCCGGCTTTACCGCTGTCACACGATTATGAATTGCTCAAAGGCCTGCCCGAAGGGTCTCAATCCGGCAAAAGAAATCGCCGAATTGAAAAAGGCGCTGGTTGACCGACAGCTTTGATGCACTGGACGGCCCGCAGGTCCGGGTAAAAATATTCACTAATCGGCGCGAACCGACCACTAATCGCATTTCTTGGCCTGGCAGAGCTTCTCAAGTTCAGGGAACGGCTTATAGGCAGCGCTTCCACACTGCTCCTTTGTCGCCTCGATCAGTTGGTTGAGATGGCCGTCGTAAAAAAAAGCAATGTAGTCTTTGGTACCAGTATAGTGATTGTTGGCATTGCGCGAATCCGACCGCACGCAGACCACATAACGTTCGGACTTGCCGGCCGAACGAAGCACCGGATCGCTGATATACGCATCGCGCACATTGGTCGGATTCTCGAGCGTGCTGGTCATCGTGGTTAAAATCTCGTCCTTGTAGTCAGCCGGAAAAAGATTTGGACTTTCGTCCGGCTCCTTTTTACTCGATGAACAGGCGACAAGGGCCAAGGCAACGGCCGAAAGCAAACACAGGTTCGCTACGCATCGGACCATCGGGCTTCCTTCTCGCAACGATTGCAATCCGGCGCTTGTAAATTTCACTATTCCGATGGCGCCAAAACCCGTTTCAATCGAGCTTCAGCTTGCGTCGTCGCTGACCGAGCGTGCGCAGGCGAAGCGCGTTGAGCTTGATGAAGCCTTCGGCATCGCGGTGGTCATACGCCACTGCGCCCTCCTCAAAAGTCACCAGTTCTTGATCATAGAGAGAATATTTGCTCTCACGTCCGACGACGGTGACGTTGCCTTTGTAAAGCTTAAGCCTCACACGCCCCGTTACAAATTCCTGACTCTTGTCGATTGCCGCCTGCAGCATTTCGCGTTCCGGCGCAAACCAGAAGCCATAATAGACGAGCTCGGCATATTTCGGCATCAGCTCGTCTTTGAGGTGTGCAGCGCCACGGTCGAGCGTGATCGATTCGATGCCACGGTGCGCGGCAAGCAATATTGTCCCGCCTGGCGTCTCGTACATGCCACGTGACTTCATGCCGACGAAGCGATTCTCGACAAGATCGAGCCGGCCTATGCCGTTGGCGCGGCCAAGTTCGTTTAGCTGCTTGAGCAGCGCCGCGGGCGACATTTTCTTGCCGTCGATCGCAACAGCGTCGCCACGTTCGAAATCAACCGCAATGGTTGCCGGCTTGTCTGGTGCCTTCTCCGGATCGATGGTGCGCGAAAACACGTAATCGGGCACTTCCTGGCCGGGGTCTTCCAGAACTTTACCTTCCGATGAGGTGTGCAGCAGATTGGCGTCGATCGAAAACGGGGCCTCGCCGCGCTTGTCCTTGGCGATCGGAATTTGATGCTTCTCGGCGAATTCGATGAGTTTGGTCCGCGAGGTCAGATCCCACTCGCGCCAAGGCGCAATCACCGTCACGTCGGGCTTTAGCGCATAGTAGGTGAGTTCAAACCGTACCTGATCGTTGCCCTTGCCCGTGGCGCCGTGCGCCACCGCATCAGCGCCAACCTTTTCCGCGATCTCGATCTGTTTCTTTGCGATCAGGGGCCGCGCAATCGAGGTGCCGAGCAGATATTGCCCTTCGTATACTGCGTTTGCCCGAAACATCGGAAAGACGTAGTCGCGCACGAATTCCTCGCGCAGATCGTCGACGAAGATATTTTCTTTCTTGATGCCGAGTAGCAGTGCTTTTTGACGCGCCGGCTCAAGCTCCTCGCCTTGGCCGAGATCGGCGGTAAAGGTGACGACTTCACATCCATAAGTGGTCTGCAACCACTTCAAAATGATGGAGGTGTCGAGCCCGCCGGAATAGGCGAGCACAACTTTCTTCACATTCTTCTTCGTCTTGCCGTCGGGCATCGGACAACCGCCGCGTTGAAAAATTGCGGCGGACTATAGGGCCAAAGGTAAAGGACGCAAAGTGCGTCCCGGCTAACCTCTCTCCTTGAAATGGCTTTTACGTTGTCGCGCTATTTTTCTTTTCGGCTTCCGCCGAACAGACCGACGACAAAATCATGACCCGGCAGGGCCACGTGTTCGAGCGCCCGCTCGACGCCGTCATCCGACAGACGGGTGTGCGGCCAGCGATAAATCAAGGCGTATACGAACCAAACGATAAGAAAGGTGAATACGCTGGCGAAGATAACATCGGATGGGAAATGCCCGCCGGCCATCACGCGCAGTACTGCCATGCCCGTGCCGAGCGCAAGTGCCGCGCCATAGGCAATGATGCGCCATTGCGGTGGCGTCAGCGCTGCCGGCGCGATCGTCCAGAACGCGCCGGCCACGTCGCCGGAGACAAATGCGCAGTTCCCCGGACAATCGCCGCGCGGATCCCACCAAGGAACAAAGTGTTCATTGCCGCCAAACTGCGTCACGTCGATGGGCCGCGGACGGCCCCAGTGGTCCTTGAGGAGCACATTAGCCAACAGCCCTGGCGCTAAAACCATCGTCGCTATCAGAAAAACGATCGCGCGCCCCGACATCAGCAATTTGCGCCGCGGCAGTATCAGCTTGATCACAAGCGCCGCCACCGCCGGTGCCACCAGGAAAGCACTAATCCACACGCCAATATTGCGTGCATGCATGACCAGTGGATATAGGCGGAAAGCAAACGCATTATGGAAGGAGTCTTCAAATGCGTGAAAATAACGCGCGACGCGCAAATCAAGTTGGGGATAGAGCCCAAATGCCAGGCCCGCGACAATGGCTATGGCGAGCGCGACGACGAGGCCGGTACGATTCATGCGCGCCTCGTCTAGCCGAGACATCTAAAAATGGAAAGGCGTCATAGCACCGAGTCCGCTATATTGCGGACACGGCAATGCCCAAACTCGAACTGCTCTGGGGGCAATGATCGTCTTGATGCGGCGCTGGATTAGGTCAAGCACTAGGCGGCGCGCGGCTGGCGCCAGCGGCCAGCATTGCGGCCGGCGATCAGCCAATAGGCAAGCCCACCAATGATCCCGGCTGCGGCCGCGAGTTGCAAGGCGTTGCCAACCGGCGCAACGTCGGTTGTGTTTTCAAGTCTTATCGAAATATCGGAGCCGTAATAAGACGCCAGCGCGACCAGCGCGCCGCCGACGCCGTAATAGAGAAAGTTACGCAAGTTCGCGGCTTCCGAGATCACGATCACCACTACGGCCGGTAAAATCGCTACCGCACCGACGAAGCTGGTCGCAAAGAACGAAACTATGAAAAAACTCACGCGCTCGAAGGGATCGGCATCGGCGCCCGCCCAGTCCGGCGCAATGATGCCGATGGCGAGAGTGATGCCCGCGGCCATAATGGCCACGATAAGTGCGAAAATGATAACCATGATCCGGCCGAGCAGGGACATATCTTTTTCCTTTAAATAAATCGGCGCCGTCACTCTACCATTGTCATGGCCCGTAGCATCATGCGCTCTCGCGCCGAAAGTTTTTCGGTTGCGCTCTTGAGCTGGCCGCAAGCGGCCAGGATATCGCGCCCGCGGGGGGTGCGCACCGGCGACGCATAGCCTGCGTCGAAAACAACCTGCGAGAACTTCTCGATCTGCTCCCAGTCCGAACATTCATATTTTGTGCCCGGCCAGGGATTGAACGGGATAAGGTTAATCTTGGCGGGGATACCCTTAAGCAGCCGCACCAGCGCCTTGGCATCGTCGATGGAATCGTTCACGCCCTTGAGCATCACGTATTCAAAGGTGATGCGCTTAGCATTGGAGACGCCGGGATAGTTGCGGCAGGCTTCCAGCAGCTCAGCAATTGGATACTTGCGATTGAGCGGCACCAGCTCATTGCGTAGCTGGTCGCGCACGGCATGCAGTGACACCGCCAGCATGCAGCCAATCTCGGCGCCGGCACGCTCGATGTTGGGTACTACACCTGAGGTGGAAAGCGTGATGCGTCGCTTGGAAATGGCGATGCCTTCGCCGTCTGCGATAATGAGAAGTGCGTCGCGCACCGCGTTGAAATTGTAGAGCGGCTCGCCCATGCCCATCATCACGATATTGGTGATGCAGCGGTCGCCGCCCGGCACCATGCCATCGGTTGGCCGCGTGCCGCCGGGCCAATCGCCCAGACGGTCACGCGCAGCCATCGCCTGGCCGACAACCTCTCCGGCCGTAAGATTCCTGACCAGACGCTGAGTGCCGGTGTGGCAGAAGGTACAGTTTAGCGTGCAGCCGACCTGGCTGGAGACGCACAAGGTGCCACGTTCAGTGTCGGGGATGTAAACGCACTCAACCTCGTGGGGGCGCTCGCCCTGCACCTCACCGGGCAACCGCAGCAGCCATTTGCGCGTGCCGTCGACCGAGATCTGCTCGGCGACGACCTCCGGCCGAGCCAACGTGAAATGGTCGGACAGGGTCGCGCGGAGCTCCTTCGACACGCTGGTCATTTCGTCGAATGACGTGAACCCTCGGAAATAGATCCAATGCCAAAGTTGCTGCACGCGCATCTTGCGCTGCGCTTCCGGCACGCCGAGTGAGCCAAGGGCCTCAGCAAGCTGCGGTCTTGTAAGGCCGATCAGCGACGGCTTTTCGGGCGCCACGTAGCGCTCGAGCGGCAATTTTTCGACGAATTCGGTCGAAGCCGTTACGGTGTCTGTAAACATTGCCATCGGATCAATCACCAGCGCCGTTCGGCACTGACGGCAATATAGGGTCCGAACACCCTACTTGCACTCCTCCGCGACCTTGTCGAGCGCCTGGGCAATACCCTTGAGCGAATAGGTGTCGGTGGTTTTGGTACCACGCGATGACTCGCTTTTAACCACAAGGTCGGAGCCTTTGCGCATGGTTTCCACCATCTGCGCTTCTTCGGCGGCGTTCTTCACCCAGGCGCCGTCGTTCTGCGTGTACATTGAGTAAGTAGCCGACCCGATCGCGGCGGTGGCGTCATGACCGGGCTTTTGCGGATAGCCAACGATCACTGAAACCTCGTTCCTGACTTTCTCCGTCGGCCGTGTGGAGACGAAGGCATAAGAAGCATCGCGGGGGCGTCCGGGTGGCTCACTCGTAGCTGACGTCGGCTTCGAGAGCGCGAAACAGATCTTCTTGCCGCTAGGCGTTGCTCGATAGGCGCCCCACTCGCCGAATTGGCCAAGTAACACGGCCTGATCGGTAGGGCCGGCCGGCTTCTTCTGTTGCGCCGATGCAGAAGCATTCAAGGCGCTGACCGCCAACAGAGTAACGCAAATACGGAACAAAGAAGCTGTGTTCATCGGGCCCTACCGGTGAAGATAATGACGGTCGTTGAGCCGCCCCCAATAAGAATCGCTGGATATTAGCCCATTACCGGCGAAAGTCGGCAATGTGAAGGCGACAAAAGGGAGCGGGCTGGCAGTGGCGGCGCCTTGCTAGGACTGTAAGGCCTTGCTATTCGCGCTGCACAACTCCCCCAGCCCGGTCGCCATGAAAGCCCTGCTCTGCAGTTACGGCGAGCCTGACGATCTGACGCTCGTAGATATTCCGGATCCTGTTCCCGGACCGGGCGAAGTAGCCGTACAAATCGAGGCAGTCGCACTTAACTTTTTCGACACGCTGATCATTGCCAACAAATACCAGACCAAGCCGGCGTTGCCATTTTCGCCGGCCGCAGAGTTTGCCGGCACGGTCGAGAGTCTCGGCGCGGGCGTCACACAGTTCGCAGTCGGTGACCGCGTCATGGGTTACGCGGGCTACGGCGCCGCGCGCGAACGCATTGCGATCTCTGCTAGCAGGCTCATCAAGATTCCCGATAGCCTCGACGTTGACCGTGCCGCCGGCCTCTGCGTTACCTACGGCACCACGCTGCACGCGTTGAAAGACCGAGCCAGGCTCAAGGCCGGAGAAACCCTCGTCGTACTTGGCGCCTCTGGCGGCGCAGGTTTGGCGGCGGTCGAACTCGGCAAGCTGATGCGCGCGTGTGTGATCGCCTGCGCATCTTCGAAAGAAAAGATTGCCTTCGCACGCAAACACGGTGCCGACGATGGCATCGACTACGGCAGCGAAGATTTGAAGGAGGCCCTGCGCCGAGTCACGCAAGGCCGCGGCGCCGACGTAATTTACGATCCGGTCGGCGGCCCCTACGCGGAAGCCGCGTTGCGTTCCATCGCCTGGGGAGGGCGTTTTCTGGTCGTCGGTTTCGCCGCCGGCGAAATACCGAAGCTGCCCCTCAACCTCGTGCTGCTAAAGGGCTGCGACGTGCTTGGTGTGTTCTGGGGCTCATGGATCGAGCGCGATCCGGCCGGCCACCGCGCCAACACGGAGCAATTGCTGGCCTGGTGCGCAGAAGGGAAATTGTCGTCCCACGTGCACGCAGTCTATCCGCTGGCAGAAGCACTGGTCGCGCTCAAGGCGATCGCGGCGCGGCAAGTTATGGGTAAGGTGATATTGAGGCCGTGATTGACGCACACACGCGGCACAGCCGTCGGTGTTTATTGCTTCGAAAATTCTGCGAGCTTGTTCCTCGCCGCTATACGATGTTCCGGCGTGATGTAGGTCGTCACCAGCTTGATGGTTGCCGCCAACATCGCAGCATCGTCGGTAAAGCCAAGTATCGGTAGCATGTCGGGGATGGCGTCGATCGGCAGCACAAAATAGGCAAGCGCACCTATCAGAGATGC
This sequence comes from Pseudolabrys sp., assembly GCA_035689725.1. GTDB lineage: Bacteria > Pseudomonadota > Alphaproteobacteria > Rhizobiales > Xanthobacteraceae > Pseudolabrys. The sequence goes on along the minus strand of DASSLE010000116.1, from coordinate 4,386 downwards.
TTTCACCGGCAGGGGGGTGTTGCGATCGAAAGCGCAATAGTAGGCGGTAAGCAGATCCTCAGCGAAAGGAATGGAGGCGCCGACGCGGCGCAGCTTGCTCCAAAACCGATCGAGGAGCTCCTTCTGATCGTCTCGCGAAAACGCGTATTGCGCAAATGCCATGGGGATCAATGTGGTTAGAAATCAACCGGTCTGCAAGGACCCACTTTATCTTCAGGTTTTTTGCCCTAAATACGGCTAGCCGGCGACGAATTTGTCCATCACCTCAGCCAGTTTCACATCGAGTTCGGTCAGGCCGCCGGCATCGTGGGTCGATAGTGTCACCTCGACCGTTTTGTAGACGTTGAACCACTCCGGATGGTGATCCATTTTCTCCGCGACCAGCGCCGCACGCGTCATGAACCCGAAAGCCTGGTTGAAATCCTTGAACACGAATTTTTTCGTGATGGCATCCCGGCCAGCCACTTCAGACCAGCCGTTGAGCCGTGCCAGCGCGGATTTGCGGGATTCGCCGGTGAGTTTCTGTGCCATGCATGAGCCTTCCTGCAGCGAACGCTTGGCCCTCGCAAAGGGTCGAGGCCAATACTACCTTTTATATGGCTATTCCGACATATGAGGCACCCATGTCTTGGTCATTGAATATCGGCAAGGTGGCGGGCACCGTGGTCCGCGTTCATGTCACCTTCCTGTTGTTTCTCGCCTGGATCTTTGCAGGGAGCTATGCCTCGGGCGGTGCCGACACCGCGTGGGACAGCCTTGCGTTCATGGTCCTCCTGTTTCTCTGCGTGCTTCTGCACGAGTTCGGCCACATCTTCACTGCTCGCGCCTTTGGCGTGCCAACGCCGTTTGTGACCTTGCTGCCGATTGGCGGGGTTGCGCAACTTGAGCGCATCCCGGAAGAGCCGTGGGAAGAATTTCTCATCGCTGTCGCCGGCCCGATGGTCAATATCGTGATCGCGGCTGTGCTGGTATTTCTGTTTGACGCGCATTTGCAATTAGGCGCAGCGGCGGCGGTCGATAATATGAAGATCCCCCTGGTCGACCGCCTTGCGGCGGTGAACCTTTTTCTCGCGTTGTTCAACATGATCCCCGCCTTTCCGATGGATGGCGGGCGCGTGCTGCGCGCTTTGCTGGCGAGCCGCTTCGGTTATGTGCGCGCAACCGAGATTGCCGCTTCGATCGGGCAATTCGTCGCCTTTGCACTCGGGTTCATCGGTTTGATGGCAAATCCGATTCTCATCTTCATTGCGATCTTCGTTTATCTCGCAGCCTCCTCGGAGGCGCACATGGTGGCGCTACGTGCGGCTTCGCGCGGCGTGCCGGTGAGCTATGCCATGATGACGCATTTCGCGACGCTGTCGCCGGAGGCGCATATCGACGAGGCGGTGCAAACGCTATTGCACACGAGCCAGGGAGAATTTCCCGTTGCGGATAGCGCCGGCAAACCGCTTGGCTTGCTTGGCCGCGGCGAGCTGATCCGCGCCATCAGGACGCTTGGGGCGGACGCGCGCGTCGCCGATGCGATGACGGCAGAAGTGCCAACCATCAGTCATCGCGCCACGCTGGAACAGGCGTTCAAACTGCTGCAGCAGAAATCGGCGCCTGCGGTTGGCGTCACCGATGCCGCCGGCAAGCTGGTGGGCCTCATTACCAACGAGACCATCGCCGAGATGATGATGTTGCAGGAAGCCCTTCCGGGAGGCGTTCGTATCGGCCCCTGGAGCCGCCCGGCCGGTGCCTAGCTGCACAATTTCAGGGTTTACCTTGGCTTGCGCGCGCGGCCCAGCCGGCGGTTGCATCCCGGCGGCGCGTGACTATATTGCGCCGCAATAGCGGCGTCGCGGGTCCCACAGGGCCCGCGCTTTGATTTCTGGAACCCACAATGGACCTTCGCAACGTCGCCATCATCGCGCACGTCGACCACGGCAAGACCACCCTGGTCGACCGCCTGCTGCAGCAATCCGGCGCGTACCGCGAGAACCAGCGCGTGGTCGAGCGCGCAATGGATTCCAACGACCTCGAGCGCGAGCGCGGTATCACTATCCTCGCCAAGGCTGCCTCGGTGGTGTGGAAGGACACGCGCATCAATATCGTGGACACGCCTGGTCACGCCGATTTCGGCGGCGAGGTCGAGCGCATTCTCAACATGGTGGACGGCGCACTGGTGCTGGTGGACGCAGCCGAAGGCCCGCTGCCGCAGACCAAATTCGTGGTGTCGAAAGCCCTGAAGATGGGGCTCAAGCCCATCGTGGTCATCAACAAGGTGGACCGCTCCGATGCGCGACCGACGCAAGTGGTCAACGAAGTGTTCGACCTGTTCGCTGCGCTCGACGCTACCGACGAGCAGCTCGATTTCCCGATCCTGTACGGCTCGGCCAAGCAGGGCTGGATGGCAACGAGCCTCGACGGCTCGCACGATGACGGCATGAAGCCCCTGTTCGATCTCATCCTCAGGCACGTCAAGCCGCCAGTGATGGAAAGCGGGCCGTTCCGGCTGCTCGGCACTATCCTGGAAGCTAATCCCTATCTCGGGCGCATCGTCACTGGACGGATTACTTCGGGGTCGGCGAAGCCCAACCTGCCGGTAAAGGTCCTCGATCACGACGGGAAGCTGATCGAGAGCGGCCGGATCACCAAGGTGCTGGCGTTCCGCGGACTCGAGCGCGTGCCGGTGGACGAAGCGGATGCGGGCGATATCGTCGCTATCGCCGGGCTGCCGAACGCCACTGTGGCGATGACGATCTGCGATCTGTCGATGGACACGCCGCTGCCGGCCCAGCCGATCGATCCGCCGACTTTGGCGATGATATTCCGCGTCAACGATTCCCCGCTCGCCGGCACCGAGGGCGACAAGGTCACCGGGCGCATGATCCGCGACCGGCTGCTGCGCGAAGCCGAAGGCAATGTGGCGCTGCGCGTGCGCGAATCCGACGAAAAGGATTCCATGGAAGTCGCCGGGCGCGGCGAATTGCAGCTCGGCATCCTGATCGAGACCATGCGGCGCGAAGGCTTCGAGCTGTCAGTTTCGCGACCAAAGGTGCTGCTGAAGGAAGACCCCGCCACCGGCGAAACGCTGGAGCCAATCGAGGAGGTCGTTATCGATCTCGACGAGGAGCACGCCGGTATCGTTGTGCAGAAGATGGCCGAGCGTAAAGCCGATATGCTGGAGATGAGACCTTCCGGCGGCGGGCGTCTGCGCCTTGTATTTCATGCGCCAACACGCGGGCTCATCGGCTACCAGGGTGAGCTGCTCACCGACACGCGTGGCACGGCGATCATGAACCGGCTATTCCACGCCTATGCACCCTACAAGGGGCCGATCCAAGGCCGTCGCAACGGTGTGCTAATCTCCAACGACCAGGGCGATGCTGTCGCCTACGCGCTCTGGAATCTGGAAGACCGCGGTCCCATGATGATCGAGCCCGGCTGGAAAGTTTACAACGGCATGATCGTTGGGGAGCACACACGCGGCAATGACCTGATTGTCAACGTACTCAAAGGCAAGAAGCTCACCAATATCCGCACGACGTCCAAGGACGAGGCGGTACGCCTGACGCCGCCAATCCGTATGACGCTGGAGAAGGCGCTGGCCTATATTGAAGACGATGAGTTGGTCGAGGTGACACCGAAGTCCATCCGCTTGCGCAAGAAGCTGCTCGACGAAAATGACCGGAAGAAAGAAGAACGCAAGAAGGAAGCCGAGACGGTCTGACGCGAGCAGCCGCCTGCTACAACCTTTGTTAGCTGTCTTTTTCTGTTACGCGCAATTCGAGTCCTGGTGATTCGAATCAGTTGCCGCCGGACGCTTACCGCCGATAAAACCCGCTTCACCCTCCAGCGCCGTGGAACCAGGCGCGGCCCACGTCAACAGTTGATGTTTCAAGCATCATTTTTCGGCGTCACTGCTGGATTTTTGCAGACGTGTGACCAGTAATCCACACCGTCAACCCATCGTTAACGATAGGGCTTGAAGGCCGGAAAGTTCGTTGCTTCTATCGCGCAATGAGTACGACCCTCATAGAGATTCGCCGCGCGAAGTCAGCTGACGCGGTAGACGTCGCCGAGACGCATGACGAGGCGTGGCGCGCGGCCTATCAGGGTATCATCCCGGGCAATGAGCTCCACAAGCTCATCAGCCGTCGCGGCCCGGACTGGTGGGACTCAGCTATCCGCAAAGGCAGCCGCATTACTATCCTGCAATTCGGCGATCGCATTGCCGGCTACGCCAACTACGGGCGTAATCGCGCGCGCAGCCTGTTTTATGACGGTGAGATTTACGAGATCTATCTTCGGCCCGAGTTCCAGGGACTCGGGTTTGGGCGTCGCCTGTTTTCCGCCGCGCGCAAAGATTTGAATCAGAGCGGTCTCAAGAGCCTGGTGGTTTGG
>DASSLE010000115.1:0-7104 GCA_035689725.1 Pseudolabrys sp. | reverse complement strand
GCGTTATAGCGAACGCACGCTACGTAGCGATCGCCCGGCCCAACAAATTTAAGCTGCGGTTGTGAGACGGCTGCGCCGCGGATATGCGAGGGATCGTTGAGATAGGTGCGCAAGAAAGCCAACAGGTCTTGCCGGTATCCTTGTGGATAGACGTTTTCCGCGTCCCAACGCGCCTTCAGTTCCGAGGCGCTTGGTCCAACCTCCGTGGCGCAGCCACCAAGCGCAACTGTGGCCACAGCTGCCACCAATAGCGCCAGCCGTGGCATCCGCACGCTCCGCATTTGCTTGATCCCTTGCTCCGGCTAATCATAGCGGCTGGCGCCGGATCGGCACAGAGAGACCGGTGCGCTATCTGTCAGGAGATAATGTATGCTGGCGTTCATAAAAATAACCTAGGTGAGGACGTCATGAGGCTCACACGCCGTACACTCGTGCTTGCCGGCATCGCCGCGCCATTGGCCGCGCCGTTCGTGGCGCGCGCCCAATCCTGGCCCTCCGGCCCAGTGCGAATTGTCGTCGCCTACCCGCCCGGCGGATCGACGGACGCCATCATGCGGCTGGTCCAGCCCGGAATGCAGCAGCGCCTCGGTACCACTATCGTAATCGAGAACCGGTCAGGCGCGTCCGGCAGCGTTGGTACCGCCGCGGTGGTGAAATCACCGCCCGACGGCAATACCTGGCTGGCGGTGTTTGACAACCACGCTGCCAATCCGTTCGTGCTGCCGAGCCTACCTTACGAGAGCGAGAAGGATCTCGACCCGGTTCTGCTGATTGGGACCGCGCCCTACATGATCACCACGGCCAAGGCCAAGCCTTACAACACGCTGGCTGACATCCTCACCTTCGCCAAGGAAAATCCAGGCAAGGTCAGCTACGGCTCCGTCGGCAGCGGCAGTGTTGGACATCTGGCGATGGCGCTGCTGTCGCAGCGGGCTGGCGTGAAGCTGACGCACGTGCCCTATCGCGGCGGCGGCCCGGCGATGAATGACGCAGTCGCCGGCCACGTTGATCTTCTGGTCGGCAGCACCGCGCTGTCGATGCCGCAAGTCGAAGCCGGGGCTATTCGTGCGATCGTGCAGACCGGGAAGGAGCGCAATCAGTTCATCGCCCAAGTGCCGACCGTGGCCGAGAGCGGCTTCCCCGGTTTCGAAGCCTATGCCTGGTGGGGCATCTTCGCGCCGGCCGGCACGCCGAAGCCGATCATCGAGCGTTTCGGCAATGAGATGGCCGCGACCTTGCGCGAGGAGCGCATCGCCAAGCAACTGGTTGAGACCCAGCAGGTCTCGTTGGTCCTCGGCGGCCCGGAGGCCGAGCGCGCCTTCGTCGGCAATCAAATGCAGACCTGGGGCAAGGTGGTGAAGGACAACAATATCAAGGCCGACCAGAACTAACTGCGCGAATAAAATGCTGGCGTGCGGTGTTTCTGATTGAGACGCGCGCCGAAAATCCGCCTTCCCCACCTGAGAGACGGGAGATCATGCACAAAGTTTCCCGCCGCTCCTTTTTAAGCGGAACCGCGCTAGCCGCCGGCGCAGCGGCCTTACCGCTGCCGTCCATTGCGAAGGCTCCGGCCCCTAACACGCAGGGCCCCGGAGTCTATCGGTATAATCTCGGCTACTATCGGCTACTATCAGCTCACCGCGCTTTTTGACGGCACCTGGTATCTGCCAATCGATGACAAATTTGTGCGCAATGCCAGCAGCGCCGAGGTAAACGAGGCGCTCGCCGCCGCATTCCTCCCGCCGAGTGTGTTGCCGATATCGTTCACGGCACTCATGGTGAACACCGGCGCAAAGCTGGTGCTGATCGATACCGGAACCGCGGGCCAAGTCGCTGATACGGCCGGCAGCATGCTCGACAACCTCAAAGTCGCCGGCGTTGATCCGAAGGCGATCGATACGATCCTCATCTCACATTTCCACCCCGATCACATCGACGGCATCAAGACCAAAGACGGTGCAAAAGTCTTTCCCAATGCCGAGATCCTCGTGCCCGAGCCGGAATGGACGTTCTGGATGGATGACTCCAACATGGGGCAAGCGCAGGGCACGGTGAAACGGTACTTCCTCAACGCGCGACGCATCTTCAGCGACATCGCCAAGGACGTGCGGCGTTTCAAGCCGGGCGCCGAAGTAGCCCCAGGCATCGTTTCGGTCCCTGCCTATGGCCACACCCCCGGTCACACCGCTTTCGCCATTCATTCAGGTAAACAGTCGATGCTGGCGATGAGCGACACCGCGCGTAACCCTTATTTGTTCGCCCGCTATCCCGATTGGCAGCCGACCTTTGACATGGACGCGCCTCAGGCGGTGACGGCGCGCCGCCCAATGCTCGACCGGGTCGTTGCCGACCGCATGCTGGTTGAGGCCTATCATTTCCCCTTCCCCGCCTGCGGCCATATGGTCAAGACCGCGACCGGCTACGAACTCGTGCCGGTCGAATGGCAACCGCTGTAATAGTCGGCCAGGCCCGCAGTCATTAAAACGTAACGCCCGCCTTCACCATGAAAGTTCGCCCCGGTAGTGGGTAGGCGTTATAACGGCCGAAAGTTGCCGAGCTCGCCACTGCGTAGTCAAAATACAAAACGTTGAACAGGTTCTGGACGGTCGCCGACCAGAACAAATTCTGCATTTGGCCGCCAAGCCGAACATCAACCGCTGTGTGAGCTGGGATCAGAGGCTGGAAGTTCGCCTGATCGTTGTCCATCCGCCGCTCACCGACATAACGCAGCACGGCATCAAGCACGACAAGTTTCTGATAAAGGTCGGCTGAGAGGCCGATATTTCCTGTCCAGGGTGACACCAGCGGAACGTCGTTACCGGCATAGATACCCTCGCGGAACGTGGCGCGGGTGTAGGTCAGGCCACCCTTCAGACGCACCGCGTCAGTCACCGCATAGGACGCACTGTTCTCGACGCCAAAACGTCGCGTCGGATCGAGATTGATGTTGGCGCCAATCGGCGGGAACGGGATAAACAGGATTTCGTTGTTGAGCTGCATGTCATAAACGCTTGATTGCCACTCGAACGCACCGAAACGGCCGCGAAATCCTATCTCGACATCGCGCGAGGTTTGGGTCTTCAGATCGAAATTGACCGGAAATGAGTTCACGCCGATGCGCTCATCGACGTTTGGCGTGCGGAAACTGCGCGCGACCCGGCCGAATACGGCGAATACCGATGAAACCCGGTGCTCAAAACCGAAATGCAGGGCGTACTGAACCCCGGTCGAATCGAGTGGAATCGCTTGTGCATCAAACGCGCCGGGTGCCGTCGGATCATAGCGGTCACGGGCGGACAAGCGCGTTTGCTCCAGACGTCCGCCCCATGACAGGTCGGTGGTCGGCAAAAGCACAAGAGCCTGTTGCGCATAAAGAGCCGTCGATTGTTGCCTCAGATTATAGATGTGATACGGCGGGTCGGTGAGCGCGACACTGCGTTTGGCCTCGAGCGTTGAATTGTAATAGTCAATGCCGGCAGTCAACTTCGTCGGGAGACCAAACATCTGGCTGTCGATGATCGCCCGCGGTGTAATCGAAGCGGTTGTCAGCTCACGGATGTCAGAAGTATCGAAGCCGAACAGTGTCGAGAATGCCGTCTGGTCCTTGCGCCGCAAATTGCCGTCCACGATCAGTTCGACGCTTTTCCCGATCATGCGCGAAACGCCGAGCGTGACGCCCTCGCCAGTTTGGTCCGCAAATGCCGTCGGCGTTGTGGCACCGCGGCGATCGGTGACAAGTTCGTTGATGCCTGCGGACTGGTCCACCAGCCGCGCCCCGGGCAGACCGAGATGCTGGTCCGTGCCGGAGACAACAAACCAAGCTTTGCCCTCATCGCCGGTGTAGCGCAGATCACCGACCGCATTGCGCTGCCGCACAGCATCGTTGACGCGATACCCATCCGAATTGACGCCATTGGCAAACACCGACACTGCGAATGGGCCGGAGGAAGCCGCGGCAGATCCGTTAATTTCGTATTGATTGAACGAGCCGAAACCACCTTCTACGCGCGCGGTTGGCTGCAGTCCCACGCCGGTCTTGGTGATGATATTGATGACGCCGCCGACGGCGCCGGCCCCGTAGAGTACAGCGCCGCTGTTGCCACGTGTGATTTCGATACGCTCGATGCTGTCGCGCGGGATAGCGCTTAGATCGACGCCCAGCAGATCGATATCGTTCAGCCGGCGGCCATTGAGCAGGAAGAGCGTATTCGATGATGCCGTTGCGCCAAAACCGCGTAGATCGACCGTTGTGGTGGCGCCGTTCTGGCCGCCGGACGTGCTCCATGTTTGTATGCCGACCTCTCGCGACAGTACCTCCTGGATCGTCGTCCCGGGCGAACGCGCGATCTCTTCTGCCGTGATGGTGCTTGTCGACGTGCCGATGATTCCCGTGCCGGTGCGGCTCGACCAGACATCGATAACCGGTAAGACCTGGGTTGTCTCTTGCGCCTGGGCGGTTGATATCAAGCAGCCCAGCACGGCAAAAGTGCCGCCGAGCCTTGATTTGAGTCCCATGACACAACGCTCCTTCGTTTGCGTTCGCGCGCGGCGAACGCATCGGGTGAGGACCAAGCCCGATGCGAAAGATGCAGTGAGGTGCCTGCGCAACGATGCGCGGGTCTCACGTGCGGAATGTCGCGGGAGACTTTGCTCTCACGGCCTTCGCACCGGCATTGCCGTCACCGCTGCGAAAGACCGCTCCGTATGGACGCCCCGTCCACCGGTTGGGTGACTGCGCTGGCAGGTCTCCTGGCTCGCGGGTCGTTGCCTTGGTGGTCTGGCCTTCCCAGTTTCCCAGTGGCCGTATTGGACCTGAGGCTCGCCGCTCACAGTTGCGGGGGCAGCCACGGATTGCTTCAAATTCGAGTGTTCGAATTCGTAGTGTCCGTGTTCCCTCTTTCGTCCCCGAAGTGACTCGGGGAACCAGCACGGTAAAATGTTCCCTTGAACGCCGAGATGAGTCAAGCGGCGCCTGTGACGACCGCGCCACAAAGCGGACTTCACGATCGGGTTATTCTTTATTCCAAGGGACTAGGGACTAGACGCCAATCACGGATTGTTTTTTTGTATCGGCCGGCCTTGTCGTATGGTCACGCAGAGCCGGTCTTTTGCAGGAGAGCTTCCGCCATGACCTTTATCCAATCCCTTCGCCACGCAGGTGTGCTTGCTGCCGCGGCATTGCTCGTGACCGCGATCACCATCAAGTCGGTGACGGTATTTGCAATGGGTACCGACAATCCGCCTCCGACTGACGACGGCAAGAAGAAAAAGAAGAAGAACAACAATGCCATCGAGCAGCAAGAGCAGTTGCTCGCGCAGGAGAGATTTCTGCGTGAATATCGCTCCGCCCGCCAACTTATTCTCGATGGCAACTATGAGGCCGGTATCGCCGCCATGCACGCGCTAGGCCATGACGAGCACCCCGATGTCGCCAACTACATCGGCTACGCCAACCGCAAGATGGGCAACTACGACCAGTCGAAAATCTGGTACGAGGCCGCACTCAAGGCCGACCCCAACCACGTGCGAACATGGTCCTATTACGGCATGTGGCAGATGGAGCAGGGTAATCGGCTCAAGGCGCTGGAGGACTTGCAGAAGGTGCAGCTGATCTGCGGCAACGCCACGTGCGAGGAGTATCGCCAGCTGAAAGCCGTGATCGACGGCAACGCGACCTACTAACGGCCTGCTGCGGCACTCCCCTTGTCATGCCCGGCCTTGCGCCGGGCATGATGCTATTGGGAGGCCTCTTGCACGATCCAAGCGTGATAATCGCGGTCAATGTTTTCTACACGCAGCACCATGAAAGCTGGCGTGGTATATGTGTGAAGTTCTTTCACTGCCCCGCGCACGGGCTCTGCCATCGAGGTGCGGGTTTTGATAATCATGACGACCTCTTCGGCCCGTTCGATTTTGCCTTCCCACCAATAGTGCGAGATCATTCCCGGCAGGATATTGACGCAAGCCGCGAGCCGCCGCTCAACGATTGTCCGCCCGGCCTGCTCCGCCTCGACAATCGATGGCCAAGTCGTATAGACGAGCACCGCGCGTTCCATCTTCAGGTCCCTCAATGAGCCAGCAGCTCAAGCCTTTTCAGCACATTGCTTTCGTCGCCGGCCAGACGCCGGAAGCGCGCGAGGCCTACGCGCAGCTCGAAAAGCGCTATGGCAATACCGACCCCGCAAAAGCGGATGTGATTGTCGCGCTTGGCGGCGACGGATTGATGTTGCAGACCTTGCACAAGTTCATGAATTCCGGCAAGCCGATCTACGGCATGCACCGCGGGACGGTCGGCTTCTTGATGAATGAATTCGTCGAGGAGCATTTGGTCGAACGGCTGGCGGCCGCCCATATCACTGTTATCCATCCGCTGGTGATGCGGGCGCGTGACGCACAGGGACGGACCCACGAGCATCGTGCCATTAACGAGGTCTCGCTGTTCCGGCAGAGTGCGCAGGCAGCGCACTTGCGTATCCTGATCGACGGGCAGGAACGGCTTGCAGAACTGATCGCGGACGGTGTGCTGGTGGCAACGCCCGCAGGTTCCACCGCCTATAACCTCTCCGCGCAAGGCCCGATCATTCCAATCAACGCGCCATTGCTTGCGCTTACGGCGATCAGCCCGTTCCGGCCTCGCCGATGGCGCGGCGCATTGTTGCCGAGCAAAGCGAAGGTTACGATCGACGTGATGGAGGCGGACAAGCGACCGGTCGCAGCTGTTGCCGACCATGACGAAGTACGATCGGTACGCAGCGTCGACGTCAGCATGGACCACAACATATCGATCAACATGCTGTTTGATCCCGGCCACAATCTCGATGAGCGCATTCTGCGCGAGCAATTCGGATTTTAGGAGCACGCGTGCCCAAAAAATTCGATTTTTCGGTCAATGGCGAAGCCGTCAGTGTGTCGCTCGATAACGAAGAGACGCCGTTGCTTGACGTATTGCGCAACGAACTTGGGCTCATGGGCACGCGCTTCGGCTGTGGGCTCGAGCAGTGTGGCTGCTGCATGGTGCTGATCGACAGCGCACCGGAGAAGTGTTGCACCAAACCGGTTTGGAGCGTCGCTGGAAAAAAGGTCGTCACTGTCGAAGGCCTGGGC
>DASSLE010000114.1:0-12835 GCA_035689725.1 Pseudolabrys sp. | reverse complement strand
GCCCATTTTGAGGCCGAACATTTCATCGATCTCCTCGTCCTTGGAGGTGAGGAAGATCACGGGAATGTCGCTTTTCTGGCGCAGTCTTCTTAGCGTTTCCATGCCATCCATGCGCGGCATCTTGATGTCGAGGATGGCAAGGTCTGGTGGCGACGTTTTGAACCCATCCAGCGCCGAGGCGCCGTCGGTATACGTCATGATGCGATAGCCCTCAGCTTCGAGAGCCATCGACACGGAGGTCAATATATTGCGGTCGTCGTCGACGAGAGCGATTGTCGGCATGAGCCCCTCTTGCGTGACGTCCCGCGCGTTTTGAACCCCATAAACAGGGTCTGAAATGTGGCCTCTTTGCAACAAGTATGTGATTCGATAGCGATTTCAAGCCCAAGGCCAAAAACTCACGGCACACGGTCAACATCGTTAACGTATGAGTCGCCCAAATGAAGCCCGATAATGCCTTTGATGCCCGCCTGGCCGCCAAGAAACTGTTGCGCGAAGGCCGTTCAGGCGCGTTTGCGACCCTGATGCCGGGTTCGGGCGACCCCTATTGCTCGCTGGTCAACGTTGCAACGGCAGCCGATGGTGCGCCCTTCTTCCTGCTGTCTAAATTGGCGTTGCATACGAAGAACATCCTGACGGACGGGCGTGTCTCGCTGATGCTGGACGAGCGCAAGGAGGGCGATCCGCTCGAAGGCGCGCGCGTCATGCTGATGGGCACGTGCGCGAAGAATTCCGACCCCGCGGCTTCGAGCTCTTATCTACGCCGCCATCCGGATGCAGAAATGTTCGCGAATTTTGCCGACTTCGCGTTCTACCGGATGGCGATCGCGCGCGCGCATCTCGTCGCCGGTTTCGGGCGCATCGTGGACCTTGGTCCGCAAGACATTCTTACGGATGTCTCCGACTCCCAAGCCCTGATCGAAGCTGAGGCGGACGCGATTGCACACGTGAACTCGGACCACGCCGATGCTTGCCGGCTCTATGCCACCAAACTGCTCGGCGCGCCGGATGGCGAATGGCGTTGTGTCGGCATCGACCCGGAGGGTCTCGAATTGCAGCAGGGGCGGACGGCGCTGCGGTTAACATTCCCGCGGCGGGTTACCGCGCCCGGACCGTTGCGTGCCGCACTCAAGCAGTTGGCTGACGAGGCAAGGACAAAATGAATTGGTTACGGGACAACTCATGCCCGCCTGATGTATTAGCCATCAAACGCAGGCCGTAAGCGTTAACTTATTGATGCAGCGCAATGTCGACTGGCAACCTTGCATGGCATTTGTCCTTGGCATTTCAAGGCCGTTGGTGCCATATGCTCGCGCGCTTTGGAACGAGAAGCTATACTAAGCTTAATAGCCGCATAGGGCCTAACGGCCCGCAAGCTTTGGCTGGAAGCGGCCCGCCTGTTGGGAGGAATTTGCGTGCAAGAGCAGGGTGTACAGAACGGCGCCTATGGCGCCGATAAATTCGGCTTCAAAAATCTGGCTGAGGTGCGCTGGAACCTAACCGAACCTGCGCTCTATGAATTTGCCATCTCAGCGGGAGAAGCGTCGCTGGTCGCCGGTGGCGCGCTGTGTGCCGAGACCGGCCACCACACTGGCCGCAGCCCGAAGGATAAGCATACCGTCGTCGACGCCCTCACCGAGAATTCGGTGTGGTGGGACGGCAATCGCAAAATGTCGAAGGAGAACTTCGACAACTTGCTCACCGATTTTCTCAAGCATGTCGAAGGCAAAAAACTTTTTGCGCAGGACCTCTACGGCGGCGCCGACCCGAAATACCAGATCAAGACCCGCGTCTTCACCGAACTGGCCTGGCATTCGCTGTTTATCCGCCAATTGCTGATCCGTCCCGAGCGCGCTGATCTCGCAAAGTTTAGCCCCGAACTCACCATCGTCGATCTACCTTCATTCAAGCCCGACGCGAAGCGCCACGGCGGCCGTGAAGGCTCCGATACGATGGTCGCTATCGATTTCACCCGCAAGATTGTGTTGATCTGCGGTTCGTCTTACGCCGGCGAGATGAAGAAATCGGTGTTCACCACGCTTAACTTCTATCTGCCCGCGGAGAATGTCGTGCCGATGCACTGCTCGGCCAATGTCGGGCCGAACGGCGACAGCGCGCTCTTCTTCGGCCTCTCCGGCACCGGCAAGACCACCCTGTCTGCCGATCCACATCGCACGTTGCTTGGCGACGATGAACATGGCTGGGGCCCTGATGGCATCTTCAATTTCGAGGGCGGCTGCTACGCCAAGACCATCAAGCTCTCGCGCGAAGCCGAGCCGCAGATCTGGGATGCCACCAACCGCTTTGGCGCAGTGCTGGAGAACGTGGTGTTCGATCCCGAAACGCGCGTTCCCGACTATGATAATGATTCAAAAACCGAGAACACCCGTTCGGCCTATCCACTCGATTTCATCCCGAACGCCTCGCGCAGTGGCCGCGCCGGCCATCCGAAGAACATTATTTTCCTCACCGCAGATGCTTACGGTGTGATGCCGCCGATCGCCAAGCTGACGCCAACGCAAGCGATGTATCACTTCCTCTCGGGTTACACGGCAAAGGTGGCCGGCACCGAGAAGGGGCTGATCGGCGTACAGCCCGAATTCTCCACCTGTTTCGGCGCGCCGTTCCTGCCCCGGCACCCGTCGATCTATGCCGACCTGTTGCGCGACTACATCAGCAGGCACAAGGTCGATTGCTGGCTCGTCAATTCCGGGTGGACTGGTGGTAAATACGGCGAGGGCCGCCGCATGCCAATCAAGGCGACACGCCGATTGCTCACCGCTGCGCTCGATGGTTCCCTGAAGGACGCCGACTTCCGCACCGATCCCTATTTCGGGTTCTCCGTGCCGACCTCGGTGCAGGGTGTCGAGCCGCATCTGCTCAATCCGTTCAAGACCTGGAAGGACAAGGCTGCGTTCGACAAGACCGCGCGCGACCTGGTTGGCATGTTCCAGAAAAACTTCGCAAAGTTCGAGCAACACGTTACGCCGGACGTCAAGGCGGCGGCGCCGGAAGTGCGCATCGCGGCGGAGTAATCTTTATTATGCATCACCGACCCGCGTGTCGTTGTTCGCGCATTTGCAAACCATTGCGCAGCGGGGGCTTCGACTGCCCGTCTTAGATTCCGCACCAATTCTGTACTACCCGAGAATAAATTTCGGTTGCCTGTTCAATCCGTGACACGAAGCAATATTCATCCGTTTGATGGGCCGATGCCATTTCACCGGGGCCAATGATCGCGGTTGGCGGCGAACCAAGCGCGGGGGTCAAGACCGAAGCATCGGTAAAATATGGTGCCGCTGCAATTCCGTCAGCGATACCGGAAATATTGCCCGTGATACGAAACATGTCAGCGATCCACCGATCATTTGGGTTGGTCCAAACGCTTTGCGCATCTAGAAGCGGGCTGAGCACAACCTCATCTCCGAGATAGCTTGCTAACTGATGACAGATCTTTGCGTGCTCCTGTCCCGGTATTGTGCGGATGTCGATACCAATGACCGCGCGGTCAGGCACCGAATTGATGTTTAGCCCGCCGTTGATCGTGCCGACGTTGAGCGTCGGGGCGCCGAGAACATCGTGCCGCGCAAAATTGAAATCGAAATTCTGCAGGGCGGTGACTGCGCGCGCTGCCTTGTAAACCGCATTGATGCCTTTCTCGGGCATCGAGCCGTGTGCGGTGACCCCCGTTGTCATGGCCTCGAGCCATAGCGCGCCCTTGTGGCCAACGAGCAGTCGGTTGCCCGTCGGTTCCGCGACGACGAGTGCACCAACCTGCGGAAGCCGCGTTTTACCCCGAACCAGCGCATCGGCTCCGGAGCAGCCCGTCTCTTCGCCCGCCGTGATAATCAGCACAACTCCGGGCGTACTCGCCAACCTGTCTGCCAGCGCAATACAAACTGCAACGAAGGCAGCGACGCCACTTTTCATGTCGGACGAACCGCGGCCATAGAGCTTGCCGTCCACAATTTCTGCGGCCAACGGGTCGATAGACCAGGATCGCGCGCCAAGCGGCACGGTATCGAGATGCCCGGTAAATCCAATCGGCAATTTTCCGGGTGTGCCGCCGATACGTGCGATGATCTGTGCCCGCCCTTCGCCAAATGGAACGAGATCGACGGCGAACCCCGTACCTTCGAGTAAGGAAGCGAGCCGCTCGGCGCAAGCACGCTCGGCGCCAGGCGGGTTGATCGTATTGAACCGGACGAGGTCTTGCGTCAGTTCGACTGAAGACTGCATGGCCTATCCAAAGTAGGCATCCCGTACGTCCTGACGGGCTGCGAGTTCTGCCGGTGTGCCGCTCGCCACTACACGCCCTTTCGATAACACGAAGCCGTAGTGCGAAATCGCAAGCGTCTGGTGCGCGTTCTGCTCGACCAGGAGCACGGTGATGCCACGCTCGTTGATGCTGCGGATGATGTTGAAGTTCTCCTTCACCAGGCGCGGCGACAGACCGAGCGATGGCTCGTCGATCAGGAGCAGCTTGGGCGCGCACATCAGGCCACGGCCAATCGACACCATCGCTTGCTCTCCGCCGGACATTGTGCCGGCAAGCTGCGTGCGTCGTTCGGCCAGCCGTGGGAAAATGTGCAGGATTTCGGCAAGGCGCGCCGAACTGATCTTATCAGAGCTCTCCTGATAGGCGCCGACCCGCAAGTTCTCCTCGACCGTGAGCTTGGGAAACACTTTGCGGCCCTCAGGAATGCAAGCAATGCCGGCGGCGATGATCTTGTGCGTTGGCAGCTGCGTGATGTCGGTGCCGTTGAACACGATTCGGCCGGCGCGTGGCGGCGTCAACCCGAGGATCGAACGCACCAGAGTAGTCTTGCCGGAGCCGTTAGAGCCGAGCAGGCAGGTGATGCGGCCATCCTCGACCTCGAGCGAGACTCCTTGCAGAACGTCGGCCTTGTCATAGGCCGTAAAGACTCCCTCGATCTTGAGAGTGCTGGCCATCATGCCACTCCGAGATAGGCTTCTTGTACTTGCGCGTCGGCGGCGACTGCGCGGTAGGGGCCTTCGGCGATCTTGCGGCCGAAATTGAGAACCACGCAGCGGTCGGTAATGCGTTCAATCACGCCCATCTCGTGTTCGACGATGATGATGGTGAGGTCCTTATTCCGCGCGCGTACCTGCAGGATGTCGTTCATCAGTTCCGCAGTCTCCTCATGCGTCATGCCGGCCGAGGGTTCATCGAGCAGCAACAGCTTGGGCGCGCTGATCAGCGCACGGCAGATCTCGATGCGACGGCGGTCGATCATTGGCAGGCCGGCGACCGGATCAAACAGGCGATCGGCCAGCGCGGGCTCGAACACCTCGACCAGCGCACGCGCGGCCGCATAGCTCTGCTCGAACTCGCGCTTGAAGTCGCGGCGCCTGACCAGATTGAACCAAAGCCCCTGATTAAGGCGTTTGTGGTTGCCGATCATGATGTTGTCAAAGATCGACAGCGGGAGCGATAGGCGCGAGCGCTGGAAGGTGCGCGACATCCCGGCTTGGTAGACCGCCCGGCCGCTCGCATTGGTGACATCGGCACGGTTGAAGATGACCCGCCCGGCGTCGGCGCCATAGATGCCGGTGATCACGTTAAAAAACGTGGTCTTGCCTGAACCGTTCGGGCCGATCAGCCCAAGGATCTCTTTCGGAGCTACGGCCAGATCAAGCGCGTCGAGCGCCAGCACGCCGCCGAAATGTTTGGACAGGCCGCGGGTTTCGAGCAACACGCTCATGGCCGCCATCCGGGGAAATAGCGGCGCACCGGCCGCGGCAGCAGTCCCTCCGGTCGGAACAGCAGCACTGCGATGACCATCAGCGCATAGAGTAGAAACCGGTATTCCTGGATGGTCTGCAGTTTCTCAGGCACGACCACTACGATGATAGTCGCTACCACGAGGCCCCAGGGGTTGCCGATGCCGCCGAGCAGCAGGATCGAAACCAGAATGAGAGAGTCCGCGAAGGTGTAGTTATTGGGTGCGACGAACCCGCCAACCATTCCGAAAAGCGCGCCGGCGATTCCGATGATAAAATTGCCGATAAGGAAGGCCGTGATCTTCCAGTGGACAATATCGAGGCCGAAGCAGTTTGCGGCCGTTTCATCGAGCCGTAAGGCGTCGAGGTTGAGCCCGACCCAAGAGCGCTCCAACCGCCGCACTAGCACGAAGACGCCGACGAACAGCAGCAGGCTAACAACGAAATAGTTCATGTAGAACGAGAGCGAGATGCTGCCGATTTCGATATTGTCGTTAAACGACCAGCCGAGAATGTTCATGCCCTTGACCTGCAGGCCCTGCGGCCCGCCGAGCACGTCGTTGACTTCAAGGAAGGTCTTGAACAGCAGGGCAAACGCGATAGTCACCACCGCGGCATAGTGTCCGCGCGTGCGCAGCACCGGTAATAGCAGCAGCGAACCGGTCAGTGCCGCTAAGAAGCCGCCGATCAAAAGCACCAGCAAATGCGGCAGCGCGGTCTGCGCAGTGAGCACGGCCGAAGTATAGGCGCCGATGCCGAAAAACGAGGCGCCCGCGAAATTGAGGACGCCGGCATAGCCGAATTGGACGTTGAGCCCGAGCGTCGCCACCGAATAGAGGAGTATGGTGATCACCAGTAGCAACACGAAATGGTTTTCGTGGAAAAATGCAGCCATCGCGAGCGCCGCGATGATCGCGCAGCCGTCGAGCGCGTGCTCGTGGTCGGCAAAGGAGCCGGTCACGCTAACAAGCAGGCCGAGCCAAGCGGCAGCGATCACGGAGGCGATGCCGGTCACGAGCAGCGCGATGATCAAGGCCTGTTGTTCCGCGGCCAGCAAAGCGATCAGATAGGCCGTGGCAATCGCGAGCGCGATCACTCCGGGCCATAAAGACGCGGGCGCGTTCTTCGCCATTGAGCTAGACCCGTTCACTGATCTTTTCCCGGATCAGCCCGGTTGGCCGCCAGGCCATGATGGCGATGACCACAGCGAAAGCGAACACATCTTTATAGGCGCTGGCGAAGGGCAGCATCACGGTGCCGGCGGTCTGCAGCCCTGCGAACAGAAAGCCGCCCAGGATGGCGCCATAGATACTGCCGAGACCGCCGATGATGGCGGCGGAGAAGCCGATCACGCCGAGATAAAGGCCAATGCCGAAATTGATCTCATTGTAGTAAAGGCCGTTCATCACGCCGGCGAAAGCCGCGAGGCCCGAGCCCATGGCAAAGGTGATCAAGACGATGGCGGTGAAATTGATTCCCATAATGCGCGCGGTTTCCTCGTCTTGCGCGACGGCGCGGATAGCGAGACCGAGCTTGGTGCGGTTAAGCAGGAATTGCAGGCCGACGATCACCAACACGCCGGCGCAAAGCATGAGCACATTGTCGAGCCGCAGGTTGAACTCACCAATGTCGATCGCGCTGCGCGGCAGCAGCGCCGGAAATGGCTTCGGATTGGCGCCCTGTGGATAGAAGAGACGCACGGATTCGCGCAGCACCGTGCCGAGCATTAGCGTGATCAGCAGTGTGTTGAGCGCGGGCGCCGAGCGCAAAGGCATGACAAGATAACGCGCAATCGCCATGCCGAGCAGCGCCATGGCCAGCGTTGCCAGCACGAGCATGACGACAAGATTGAGCCAGTTAGAGTCGATGCCAAGCGCGTGCAGTCCGATATAGGTGGCCAACGCGGTGAAGGCGCCAACCATGAGCACATCGCCATGCGAGAATTTGATAATGTCGAGAACGCCGAAGAACAGCGTGAAGCCGACCGCCACCAGTGCATACATCATGCCGAGCATCAGCCCGTTCATGACATATTGCGCGAACAGGCCTGCGTCCATGTCGGGAGACCTTGGGCGGCGTTAAAGAAAAGCGGGACCGCGTACAACGGCCCCGCTTGCATCAGATTATTTCTGCCCCGGCAGTTTACGCTTGCCGCTTTCGTATTCGCTCTCGAACCATTCCACGAACTTGCCGTCCTGGACAACGTATTTCGTGACCACCGGCACGGTGTTCTGGCCGTGATCGTCGAAGGTGATCTTGCCAACGATCGAATCGCGGTTCTTCACATCGCCGAGCGCGGCGATCACCTTTTTGCGGTCGGGACCGACCTGCTCGATAGTGTCGAGGATCATGTCCATGGCGGCATAAGCGAAGGCGCCGTAGGCCTCTGGCGGATTGTCATATTTCTGCGCGTTGTATTTATCCATGAAGAATTTGCCGCCCGGCAGCTTCTCGGCTGGCGCGCCTTCGCGGAAGGCGAGCGTACCTTCTGCCAGCGGGCCGAGACCCTGGATATAAGCATCGGACACGATGCCCGAGGTGCCGTCGAACACCGCCTTGATGCCAAGCTTGTCCATCTGCGAGCGGATGCGAACGCCGATCGGCGTGAGCCCGCCGAAATAAATCACATCGGGATTGAGCGCCTTGATTTTGGTGAGTTCGCTTGTGAAGTCCTGCTGATCGGCGGTGACGCCAAATGTGCCGACGATCTTGGTCTTGCCGATCTTGTCGAGGGCCTTGCTAAAATACTCAAGATGACCCTTGCCGTAGTCGGTGGTGTCGTGGATCACCGCCACGGATTTGTAGCCGAGCCGCGAGATCAACTCGGCATTGGCGTCATTCTGGTTGATCATGGTGCCGTTGACGCGATGCACCTCGGCGTATTTGTTGCGGTAGGTGATGTCGGGTAGCACCGCGCCCCAGACGATCACCGGGAAGCCGAACTTGTGATAGACGTCGACGGTAGCAATTGCCGTTGCAGAGCAGTAATGCGTAGCGCCAGCGATGATGTCCTTATCGGCGGCCATTTTGGTCGCGACCTGCACCGCCACGTTTGGCTTACACTCGTCATCGAGCACAACCAGTTCGTATTCGTATTTAGCGTTCGGATTAGCATTGCGCAGCCGCACGGCCAAATCGGCCGAATTACGGCCCCCGAGACCGTTGACCGAAACGCCGCCGGTAAGTGGACCAATGAAGCCGACTTTGACCTTGTCTTTGGCTTCGGCGCTGACGGCAGCGAAGGTAAAAATAACTGCCGCGATAGCAACTGCTGTGCGTTGCGCAGTATTGGTCATACGCCCTCCCTCCATTGTCGTTGTCCCCAAGACGGTTTTTCTCAGTTCGGGGCATAGTTGCGCGGCAGAAGACTTACGGCAAGCCTGTATTTATCGCAGCAGACGCCTGCTATGTCGGCTTGAACCGATGTCTCCGATGAGTCAGAAGCGGACATACTCGTCCGCACAAAAAAGGGCGGACGCAGAGTCGCCCTTTTCTAGAGAGCTTTTCCAGCTCGCTCACCAGCGAGCAAAAAGCGCGCTTTAATCGCGGGCGCGCCGCCCGACTTCTAGCGATGAAGCACTTATCGGTTTGAGCCGCTGGTACCGCCGGCGCGAAGACGCTCGATCAATTCGGCGGTCGGATAGGAATCTGCCGGTAGGCCGAACTTCATTTGCGCTTTCTTCGTAGCAATACGAGTCCCGGTTCCGATCTTGCCGTCGACCTCGCCGACGCCCTCATAGCCGTGCTTGATGAGCAGGCGCTGCAATTCCATGACTTGCTGTGTCGAGAGCGGTGCGATATTCGCAATGCCGGAGTGGTCGACGGTCGGTGAGCCAGCAAGCCGTGTGGCGAAATAGGCGACGGTGGTCGAATAAACCATTGCCGAATTCCACCCGAGGAATGCTTTGAAATTCGGATAGGCGAGAAATGCCGGTCCATTACGGCCCATCGGCAGGATAAGTGAGGCCGGTAAATCATCTGATGGCAGCGCGCCGTGTGCGGACTTCACCCCCCACGCAACCCATTTCGAGCGCGGATGCTGGATATTAATGTCGGCTTCCTGCCACGGCAGGCTGGAAGGCACGTGCACCTCTTGCAGCCACGGCTGGCCGCGCTGCCAGCCAAGGCTCACAAGAAAGTTAGCGGCGGAGGCGAGCGTGTCCGGGACGCTGTGGATCAAGTCGCGGCGGCCATCGCCATCGAAGTCAACTGCGTTCTTGAGATAGTCGGAAGCGGTGAACTGCATGCCACCGAACTCTCCGGCCCAGTCCCCTATCATATCCTCGACGCGTTGGTCGCCGCGCTCGATGATGCGTAATGCGTCAAACAATTGCTGGCGGAAGAAGTCGGGCCGGCGGCAGTCATAGGCGAGCGACGCAATCGCACTTAAGATATTGTATTTGCCGAAGTTAGCGCCGAAGTCGCTTTCGAGGCCCCAGAACGCAGTCAGCACCGGGGCGGGCACGCCGTATTTCTCCTCGATGCGAGCAAACAGGGCCGCATGTTGCTTGATCTTCGCAAGCCCGGTTGGGATTCGGCCACCGCCGACCATGCGGTCGGAGAATTGCAGGAAGGTCTGGTTGAACACCGCCTGGCCGTGATCGCGACGGATGATCGCTTCATCGAATGTCATGCTCGGTACGGCCGCAGCGACGACCCGAGGCGAAATACCTTGTGCGATAGCCTCCTTTTTGAAGTCCTCAAGCCAGCGCTCGTAGCTACCGGAGTTGCGGCAGCTGGCTGCTGAGGCATGCCCCGCGAGGATTCCGCCGACGACGAACACCATCACTGCCAAGGGCGTTTTTTGCATCCTGCGGTCCATCCGTTGCGAGAAATGAAAACTGAATTTGCCCGACACGACCGCCGGGTCAAGCACGATTGCAGACGATAGCTATTAGAAAGTTATGCCATTTCCCGAGCGCCGCGGCGCTGTCCGCGCCTTGTAATTTCGTGAAGTGTCGGGCAGCATCATGTGCGCTGGTTCTGACAAAAACAATGCGCATCCGGACGAAAATCTTTGTGACAGGGGGAGGGATTGGGAGAGTCTGCGGCAATCGAAGCTGCAAAACACACGCTGCTTTCCGGTGGGCTTATTCTGGCCGTCGGCACGATCACGGGCTTTGTGGCTCGGAAGATCAAAGTTCCTGACATTGCTCTGTTTTTGATTGTCGGGATGGCAATCGGACCGGCGGTGTTGGGCCTGATCAATATCAAGTCCGATTCGGCGCTCTATCAGATCATTCTCCTATTCGGAGCCAGTTACATTCTTTTTGACGGCGGCGCATCGCTACGCTTCGACGTTTTGAAAAAGGTTTGGGTTACGATTGTCGTGCTCGCGACGGCCGGCGTACTAATAACCGCGGCCGTGACCGCGTTCGCCGCTCATGTCTTTCTCGGCGTTTCTTGGATCGTGGCGCTTCTGTTGGGCGCGGCGATCGCGTCAACAGACCCGGCGACGCTGGTCCCCATCTTCCGTCAGGTCAAAATTCGCGACCGGGTGGCCCAAACAGTAATGAGTGAGTCAGCGTTCAACGACGCGACGGGCGCCATTGTTACGGTCGGCGTGCTTACGGTAGCCATGGGCACCGGTGAATTCTCAATCGTGGCGTCCCTTTTCGATCTGCTCAAACAAGCCGCGGTTGGATTCACCGCTGGTGCTGTGCTCGGATATCTGGCCGCGTTGTTAATCGCGCACGAACGCTGGGCCTTCCTCGCGGATTATGCGCCGGTCGTGACATTGGTAGCAGTGATTGGCGCCTATTTTGCGGCTGACGGTTTGCAAGCGAGCGGTTTTATGGCCGTTTTCGTTTTCGGCATGGTGATCGGAAACAAGGATACGTTGGGATTCAAGATGGCGCCGGCCGAGGCGCAAAAACTCGATGAGTTCGTGATGACGACCGCGTTCATTATGCGGTTGTTCATATTCTTGTTGCTTGGCGCTCAGGTCGATTTTCATCTCATGGGGCAATATTGGTTCGGCGGCATCATCGTCGTGACCATTTTCATGCTGGTTGCCCGGCCGTTGGCCGTTTTTCTTTGTGCACTGCCTGATCGGCGCGCAAAGTGGAGTTTCAACGAGATGCTGTTCATGTGCTGGACGCGTGAGACCGGCGTCATTCCGGCTGCGCTCGCCGGTCTTTTGTTGGGGATGAAAGCGCCTGGCGCACAGATTATTGCGTCGGTCACCTTCATCGCCATTCTGATGACGATCCTCATCCAAGCGCCGACAACCAAGTGGCTCGGAGAAAGCTTGGGACTTTTGGAAGAGACCAAGAGGCCGCGAACGAATCGAGCGAAGAAAAGCTAAGTTTGGTGGATTAAATCGCAGGGAGGCTTTCGATGGCTGCCAATGTCCGCTTCTCGAATCCGAAAACGCTCGCCCAACCACCAGGCTACAGCTACGTGGTTGAGGCGACTGGGCCCAACCGGCTGATCTTCATAGCCGGCCAGCTGGGACTCGACTTGGATAACAAACTGGTTGGTATGGCGGGCGATTTCCGCGCGCAGGCAAACAAAGCGATCGACAATCTCAAGCTCGCGCTTGCCGACGCCGGTGCGACGATTAAAGACGTAGTGAAGATCAATAATTATCTTGTCGACATGTCTCACATCGCGATTTTCCGCGAGGTGCGCGATCAGCATTTCAATATGTCGGCACCACCAGCCAGCACGACGGTGGCGATTTCGCAGCTGGCGCGACCGGGCGCCCTGTTCGAGATAGAGGCAATCGCGGTGTTGCCAGCGAAGGCTGCCAAGTCGGCAAAGGCCAAATCTACGGCGCGCCGCGGCAAGGTTAAAGCGCGCCGAAAGAAACGATAGCGAGCACCGCGACTGCCGGCTGCAGGATCGCGCTCGTCCACAGCGTGTAATCTAAGAAAACGCGGAACGCTGCACGCCGCCTCAGTGCGCCTCGTCCCAATTGTCAGCCGCGCGGGCGTCGACCTGAAGTGGTACGTGCAGCGAGACCGCCGGGTCGGGAGCGCTCTGCATTACGCTCTTGATGACCGGGAGCGTGCGCTCGACTTCGTTTGCCGGCACCTCAAAGACCAGTTCGTCGTGCACTTGCAGAAGCATCTTTGCGCCCAACTTG